>DATMLZ010000098.1:0-27731 GCA_035569955.1 Candidatus Acidiferrum sp. | reverse complement strand
CCACCGGTGCCGCCCGAGCTTCGCGGAGCCGATGTCATCGCGCTGCTTGCCTGCATCGACATCATGTTGAGGTCGTTCACCAGCAGATACGGCGCAAAGCCCTGCCCGTAATATCCGCCCTGATACCATTGCGGTGGCTGCATCGCGATTGCCGAAAACGCCTGCACCCAGCGCTTGTCGACGCGCAGCGCCATCGCAAACGGCAGGAATTTCTCGAACATTTCCGGCGTGCGGACGATGCGCTCGATCTTGTCGCCCTCCACACGGCTGAGAAAATCTTCGAAGCCCAGAACTTTTTCAAGCGCACGTTCGCCAGTTTCCGTGTGGGCCGGCATGAACCATCCAAACGCGCAAACGATCGCGCCGGTCGCGATGCTTGCGATGATCCAGGCCACGTTGGAAGTACCTGTCGCGCTGGAGATGACTCCGTTCCCGACCACTCCCAGCGCGCCGAGAACCACGCCGATCCCGATGTAGCTTGCGCGCACGCTCTCGGGCGAGTGCGTGTAGTATCCGGCGGAAACGAGCGCGCCGGAAATCGCACTGCGAATCCCGGGCAGCTGCGTATAGAAATGATTCTGCAGCGAACTGAGGCTCGCGTCTTGAATCGCGCCATTGTCAAAAAGTCCGGAGAGCATCAAGAGTTCGTGCGAATGCAGTCCCTTCCATTCCGCGGGCGCCTTTTTTAAATGAAAGATGTAATCGTTGTGGTGCAACAGGTGCATCAAGCCTTCCTGCTGGCGCTGCTCGATCGTGATGTATCCCTTAACGGCCAGGTCGACAAGCGTTGCCGTGATGTCGCGCATGTCGACTTCGTTATCGACAAGCGCACCGCATTCGCCCGGCGTGAGCTGGTCGGGCGGATCGTATTGGACGGCGATCGGATTACGGCGCGGATCGCGTCCGCGCGTCCACCACAGCCAAGCCATCACCAAAAACGCGATGATCGGGAAAAAGAGCGGCCAGTTGCTCCGCAAAAAGAGCCACACTTTTTCGAGCGGGCTCGGCGGATGAACGAATCCCTTGTCGAATCCCACGACCGCCGTGAGCCCCTCGTGAAATCCAAGCGCGTGATTTGTCACTATATCGATTTGATTGCCGTTCACCGTGACTTGTGCATCCTGTGCGCGCGAACCAAAAACGCCCGTATAAGCGATCGCGTGCAGACCGGTCACGCCTTCAGGCAGCACGATGTGCGCAGACGACGATTCGATCGGCTCATCTGATTCGTCGCCCGTCACATTCCAATAGAGTTCGTCGTGATCGTCAAAAAATCCGATCGCATCGAGCACGCGGTAATGGATAACCACGGTCCTTGTCGCGTCCTGTGCGCCCGGCACGTAGATCTGAAACTGGGTGTAGCGGCCCTGGCTGCTCTGGTTGTATTTCAGCGAATTACCCGAATCGTCGCTGATGCTGATCGGCTCGAGGAAAAGCGTGTAGCCGAATCCTTGCGGCGTCGTGTATTTGACCGGAATCTTGCGGTAGATGCCGTTCCACGATCCTGTGAAACGAATCTCGATGCTTTCGGTGACGTCGATCGTGCCGTTTGCGGCGACCTCAACGTGCTCGTTGAACTCGTGAATCGTCAGCGTGCGTGCGTGACACGCAGTGGCGAAAAGCAATGCCCCGGTGGCGAGGGCCAGTACGCGGGCGAGGGAAATGCAGCACGGGCGCATCGGGTCGGCGGCGTCAGGACGCAGCGTTGCCGAAGCTGACCTTCGGCGCTTCGCGTTCGGTCGCAGCGGCGATCTCGAAAAACTCGCGCGGCTTGAAATTGAACATGCCGGCAAGAATGTTGGAAGGGAACACTGCAATCTTCGTGTTGAAATCCCGCACGACGGCGTTGTAATAGCGACGCGCGTTTTGAATATTGTCTTCCAGCTGATTGAGTGTTTGCTGCAGCTGGTTGAAGCTTTCCACCGCGCGCAACTGCGGATAAGCCTCAGCCAGCGCAAACACCTGCCGCAACGCGGAAGTCAGCACCGATTCCGCACCGGCCTTCGCGGCAGGGCCCGTCGCGCTCATTGCGGCATTGCGCGCCTGCACGACGCCTTCGAGCGTACCTTTTTCATGGCCCGCGTAACCTTTTACCGTTTCCACCAGGTTCGGCACAAGGTCGTAGCGCCGCTTCAGCTGCACATCGATGTCAGACCACGCGTTGTCGCACTGGACCTTCAGCCGCACCAGGCTGTTGTACATCGCGATGACGATCACGATCAGCGCGACGACGACTACCGCAACAATCACCATGAGACGCCTCCGCGGCTAGCGTCACGAGCGCTCCGGACGCATCGCCAGCAAATACGTGCCCTAGCATACGGTCCGCGCACGTCACTGTAAAGCTGCTGCGGCACGCCGGGCTCTAAATAAGATTACGTTTGCCTGAAAGGATTTATTTCAGCCTGTAAGCGGCATGGCACAAGCTCGGCCTGCTCCTCGCCGCAAGATCAAACGCAGATCACCTGAGAACGCAGATGTATGTCAGCAGGTGTTCGGCACACGGCACCCAGCCGTCAAAGGGAAGGTCGCCTGGCCAGCACGACTTTTTGGTCCGGGAGAAGTGAGACGGCTTTATCATAGGGGTTTTCCGAATCAGGTGGGCTGGCGATGAAAGGCGACAAAGTTGGAATCATGCAACGAGGGAAGCTCAAGTTATCTGGCGTCACTGCCGAGCCCGAAGTCAATTTGACGACTGTATTTACGGTATCGAAAAAATTCGGACGCGAGTCAAGCCGCATAAGGGACTGACGGCAAAACAGATGATCGAAGAAGGACGAAGGTGATCCGATTCGTATTTGGACGCGTCGGTCGCCCTCGGCCGGTTTGTTGGCCAACTAATTCCTTCCTTGGCTCTTAGTGTCGATGATTTTCTTCGCGCCGGCTCAAAGGCTAGGGTTCCCCCATTCTGGCGCCTTGAAGTTGCCGCCCGTCTCTTGATTGCCGAATGGTGTGCACTCGCTAGTGTCCAAGACACATAAGAGTTGCTTGACTTTTTGAGCTATCAGAGAAGGAAAGCCGCGGCAGCCCGAGATGGCGTCCGGATCGTTCTTCGACTATTTGCCGTCTGAATTGCAACCTAAGGCGAGACTTCCCCTTCTCTTGGGCGTGCGTCAAATAGGTGTACTCTTTAGCTTTGCATCAAGTTGATGGAGGCGGGAATGATCTCAAGCGGGCGTTTAAAGGTTCTGGCTGGTTTCGCAAGTCTATTTGCGGTCTTCGCACTCCATTCGGACGCGGCCAGCCAGGCGGCGCCCCAGGCCAGCAGTCAAGCAGCTGGACGTGGAACTGCCGCAACGCAAGCTCCCAAGGCCGCGACCGCTCAAACCGCGTCTGCGGCGCCCAAGACCGAGGCCGCCGAAGCGGTCGTTCGCGCCACACTGAAAAACGGCTTGCGCGTCGTCATCGTGCCCGATCATCTGGCGCCCGTGGCTACGACAGTCGTCAATTATCTTGTCGGTTCCAACGAAGCCCCCAGCGATTTTCCCGGCATGGCTCACGCCGAAGAGCACATGATGTTCCGCGGAAGTCCCGGCCTGAGTGCCGATCAACTCGCGCAAATCTCGGCGGCGATGGGTGGAAATTTCGACGCGGACACTCAGCAAAGCGTGACGCAGTATTTCTTCACGGTGCCTTCGGAAGACACAGACGTTGCGCTGCACATCGAATCGCAGCGCATGCGCGGAGCGCTCAACACCGATCAGCTTTGGGACAAGGAGCGCGGGGCAATCGAACAGGAAGTCGCGCAGGATCTCTCGAATCCACAATATGTCTTCTATACGAAGCTGCTCACGGCGATGTTCAAGGGCACGCCCTACGAACATGACGCGCTCGGCACGCGTCCGTCGTTCGACAAAACCACCGGCTCCGCCCTGCAGCAGTTTTACAACACGTGGTACGCGCCCAATAACGCCGTCATGGTGATCGCCGGCGACGTCGACCCGCAAAAAACTCTCGCGCAAGTGAAGACGCTCTTCGAAGACATTCCGGAAAAGACAGTCCCCGCGCGGGCGCGAGTGGCTCTGCCCTCGGTGTCGGCACAAACTCTCAATCTCGATACCGACTTGCCTTACGGCCTCGCGGTGCTTTCTTACCGCACGCCTGGTTCGGATAGCCCGGACTTTGCCGCCATGACCGTTCTCGGCGATGTGCTCGGCAGCCAGCGCGGCTCGCTCTACGAGCTTGTCCCGGCGGGGAAGGCGCTTGACGCCGGATTTGAATACAGCCCGCTGCCGAAGGCAGGAGTTGGTTATGCGGTCGGCGTTTTTCCGCAAGGCGGGAACGGCCAGACCCTGGTCGATCAGTTGAAACAGGTGATTGCGGACGATCTGAAAAACGGCGTGCCCGCCGATCTAGTCGACGCCTCGAAGCGCCGCGAAGTCGCGGGTGAGGAATTGCAGAAGAACTCCATCTCGGGCCTTGCGATGGAATGGTCCGGCGCCCTGGCAATCGAAGGCCGCCAATCGCCGGAGGACGATATTCGCGCGATTGAGAAGGTTACCGTTGCTGACGTCGACCGCGTCGCGCGCCAGTACCTGGTCCCCTCCGGGCAGATCGTTGCGATTCTCACACCGCAGCCGTCCGGGGCGCCGGTTTCGTCCAAATCTTTCGGCGGAGCAGAAGCGCTTGCCGGAAGCCCGAACGGTCAAGTCGAGTTGCCCTCCTGGGCGCAAGACGCCGTGACGCGCATGACGATTCCCAATTCCACGATCCGTCCGGTCACGAGCACTCTTGCCAATGGCATCAAGCTCATCGTGCAGCCTGAATCGATCAGCAACTCGATCACGGTTGTCGGCCAAATCAAGAACAACGCGGACCTGGAAACGCCGCAAGGCAAAGAAGGCGCAAGTAGCGTTCTTTCCGATCTTTTCTCGTACGGCAGCGAGTCGCTCGACCGCCTGGCGTTCCAAAAAGCACTCGATGACATTGCCGCCAACGAATCGGCCGGTGCAAATTTCTCACTCTCGGTGCTCTCGCGCGATTTCGATCGCGGCGTCCAACTCCTTGCGGACAATGAACTTCACCCGGCGCTGCCCGACGAAGCCTTCCAGATCGTCCAGCAGCAAACTGCCCAGGCCGTCGCGGGACAACTGCAAAGTCCGGACTACCTGACCCAGCGCGCTTTCGACACAGGACTTTTTCCGAAAAATGACCCCGTGCTTCGTCAGCCGACGCCGCAGACCGTCTCAGGACTGAAGCTCCAGGACGTGCGCGACTACTATCACCACGTCTTCCGCCCCGATCTGACGACGATCGTTGTGATCGGCAACGTGACGCCGGAAAACGCCAAAGCCGTCATCGAGAAATATTTCAGTTCGTGGACGAATTCAGGCCCGCAGCCTCAAACCGATCTTCCTGCGGTGGAGGGCAATGCGACCAGCACGACCGTCGTTCCCGACAGGAGCCGCGTGCAGGTCAACGTCCAGCTCGGCGAGACTCTCGCTCTCAATCGCTTTAATCCTGATTATTACGCGCTCGAATTGGGCAACCATGTTCTCGGTGGTGGTTTTTACGCCACACGTCTGTATCAGGACTTGCGTGAAAATGCTGGCCTGGTCTACTACGTGAATTCCTCGTTTAACGTGGGCAGAACGCGCGGAGTGTATAGCGTGAACTACGCGTGCGATCCCCAAAACGTCTCCAAGGCTCGCGCGGTTGTCGAACGCGATCTGAAAGCGATGCAGACGACTCCGGTTAGCGACAACGATCTCCGCCAAGCCAAAGCGATGCTTCTGCGCCAGATTCCGCTTTCCGAAGCCAGCGAAGACAGCATCGCCGGAGGACTGGTTTCTCGTTCGTTAGTCGGTCTGCCACTGGATGAGCCGATCGTTGCCGCGCACCACTATCTGGATCTGACGTCGGCGCAGGTGCAAGCCGCCTTCGCAAAATGGTTTCGCGCGGAGGATCTGGTTCAGGTCACCGAAGGACCAAATCCGCAGTAGAACACCGGTAGTTAGCAACCATGCCGGAATCTCATACCAATCGGCGAACTTGCCGCCCCATGGTTGCCGTGGTATAAGCGCGAAAAGGCCACGTTTTCCCTGGGGGGACGCATGAAGCTCGATCGACGTACGCTTCTTCGCGGAGGGTTCGCCACGATGGGCTCAGGCGCAATCAGCTGGATTTCCGGATGGAACTTCAGCAGTGCACTGGCGGCGCAGACGCCTGCCCCTGCCAATGGCTCTTATCCAGACGAAATTCTGAATCCGGTCGAAGTTCACGGCGCTGACGCAATCCCCGTGATCGGCAAGCTGCCGGGAGCGCGCCGTTTGTATGTCCTGCCTGACGCCAAAGGCGAATACCACCTTCTCGGTTCTCTGGTGATGACGCGCATTGCAAGGCCCCAGGAGACGGGCGGCACCTACGAACTCGCCACATTCGCCGGTGTAACCGGTTCGGCAATGCCGCGACATACTCATCTCGCCAGCCACTCGGCTCTTCTCGTGATGGCGGGGGATGTTGAGATGGAACTCGCCGACAAACGCTGGCGCATGCTGCGCGGCGACTTCGCCAATATTCCTCCCGGGACGCCCCACAGCTGGACCATGCGGTCGGATCGTGGCCGCGTTGCGTTGTTCACGATGGGCGATCGATCCGGGGCGGCATACGCAGCAATGGGCTCGCCTGCCAACGACGCCACTCTCCCCGCATCCGCTGTGCCGGTAGCAAGTGACAAGCTTGCGCAGGCCGCGATGGCCGGGGATTTTCAGCTGGCTCCTGCAAATAGCGCCGCGACGGGCGAACCGGTTCGCGTCTCAAACCTGGTTCTGCCTGCGACGTCAACGCACTACGTGCTTCTTGACGGAGGCGGCGAACGCTACGGCGGCAATACCTTCTGCGCGAAGGACGCAAACACGAACGGCCAGTTCCTCTTCATCATGACCGAGGGTGGTTCGGGCGGCGGGGTCGGCGCGCACTTCCACGCGCGCCACACGGAGGACTTTTTCGCGCTCGATGGCGAGACGAGAGTTTGGGCATACGGTCAAGCGGTGCCGCTGCGCTCGGGCGATTTCGTTCAAGCACCCCCGCGCAATATGCACGGGTTCAAAATGATGGAGCCCTACAACCGTTTCGTCGGCTTCCTCACGCCCGGCATCTTTGAAAATTTCTTCACACACGGCCAGCCGGGACAAAACGGCGTAGGCGGACGCGGAGGCGGCGAGGGCTCGGCCAACACAGGCCGCGGGGGCAACTTCGGCGGTCCCGGTGGCCGCGGCGGGTTCGTGCGACCCGGACCCGGCACGGATATGTTTCGGCAGCTTATGATGAGCGGCGTCGGACCGGACGGATATCCACTCGACGTGCACGGCCCGACACTCCCGCTTCCTCCGCAAGATCCACTGTGGACCAGCGGCCCGCAGACCAGTCTCAATCTTCCGTTGCTCCTGCGCGAACACGGAAAAATGCTGTGCGGCGGCTGGACCGCCAGCCGTGAGATCACACCGGAACTGAAGCGCGCGTTGCGTTTGAAGCCGAAAGCGGAATCATTCGTCTGACATCTCTGTTCGAAGCGTCAATCTCTCCCTGAAGGGAAACAACGATGACCTGGTTTGCACGGCGTGAATTTCTTTCCTCTCTCGGCGCTCTCGCGCTGGCGCCCGCCTTGTTTGGTCGCGCGGATGGTTACATCGTCGGGATGAAGACGCTCACGTATTCGTCGCCCGGCGGCAAGGATCTCCTGCTGGATCTTTTTCTTCCCGAAGGCGCTAAGACTCCGCTCCCCACGATTATTTTTCTTCACGGCGGCGGTTGGTCGGGCGGCACACGAGCTACTGGTCCGGATTTCCGGCGTTTCTTTGCCCAAGACGGATTCGCCATGGCTTCGATCGAATATCGGCTTACGCCATCGGTCACATTTCCCAGCAACGTCGAAGACGTCAAGACGTCCATTCGTTGGCTCCGTGCGAATGCCGCATCGTATGGGCTTGACCCGAATCGCATCGGGTTATGGGGCACGTCAGCCGGCGCTACGCTCGCCTGCGTCGCCGCATTGACTCGACCGGGCATGTTCGAGGGCGAAGGAAATCTCGATCAATCGAGCGCGGTCCAGTGCGTTCTCGACGCCTATGGGCCTACCTTCTTCACTTTGATGGATGTCGAAACCGACCAGGAGAAGGCCACTCTTCAAACACAACCGGCTGCTTTGGCGAGCGCGGCTCCGATGGTTGGCGGAGTCGTCGTGGCTGGGGGCGGCGATCGAGGCCGCGGGCCCGCGCCTGCTGTCGGTCGCGGCGGCCGCGGACCGGGCGCACCCGGCGCTGCCGTGCCGCACGATGATCCAAATTCGGCTGAGTCACGACTGGTCGGAGCGCCGATTCAAACCGCGCCCGACAAAGTGAGGTCCGCGAGCCCGCTTACCTACGTTCATGATGGTGCGCCGCCGTTTCTCATCATGCACGGGCTCGCCGACAATTCCGTGCCGCACCAGCAGAGCATTCTTTTATACGAATCGCTGGTGGCGGCTGGAAACGATGTCACGCTTCGCTTGGTCGACGGTCTCCCGCACACCTTCTTCAATCGAACGAACCTCGACGAGTTGGCAGGGCCTTTTCGAATGGATGTAAGGACGCATCCGAAGAATGGACATGAGCGATTCGCTGAGGATCATGCCAGGGTCTTTGACGTGGCGCGGAGTTTCTTCTCGCAGAACTTGCAGTAGGGTCGCGCGGATGCTGCTAGCGGTCGCGCAGGTACATCTTGAGCGTCGCGAGCGTCATTTCGTCCAGTTCGCGCAGCGCCTCATAAGCGGCGGCGACATAGCGCGCCGTCCTGTCTAGCTCTTCGGTGCAAAACCGGATGAGTTTTCTGAGGATCACTATGCGATCCTAGGGAATCGCCACTTTCCCGGCAACCCGAAAGTTACAACCCGTTACCCAGCCGTAACACGGCCGGGTCTGGAATCGCACCCCCCGGCGGGCCGTTTTTTGATACTTCTCCTCGCTCGGCCGGATTACAGCCCTGTCTCCCCCAATCTGCGGCCCAACCGTGGATTGACGGGCGCTCTGGCCGTATGATAACCATTGTTCGGATTGCCTTTTGGGGTGGCTCGCAACGTCGTGCCGACTACACAGAGTCTAGAGGTCACGCTGGAAACGCTGGTCGAGAGCATCGACCTAGCCGAGAGCATCGTAAAGCGGGTCTCGGAAGCCAGCGGCTTTGACGAAGACGATATCCACCGGATCGGCATGGCCGTCCGCGAGGGCGTGATCAACGCTTATAATTACGGCAACAGCCAGGACCGCCAAAAGAAGATCGTCCTGACCGTCGAATTCGAGGGTGAGAAGATGGTTGTCCGTATTGCCGACGAGGGCCCCGGTTTCGACCTTTCTCAAGTGCCGGACCCATTGGCAGAAGAGAATCTTTTGCGTACGTCGGGGCGCGGCATCTTCATCATCAAAGCCTTTATGGACGAATTTACGGTGCAACGCGGTCCGCAGGGCGGCGCCGAGATCGTGATGACCAAGAAGCTGCCGCAAAGCGTTCCGGCTCCGGAACGCGCGTAGTTTGCTCGTTATTCAAAGAGGGAAGAAATGGTTCTTCGCGGCACTTGCCGTCAGGTTGGCGAAATCTCGGTAGTTGACTTCAGCGGCAAGATCACTCTTGGCGAGGGCAGCTCCGTGCTGCGCCGCATGATCAAGGATCTGCTCGACCAGGGGCAGGCGAAAATCATTCTCAATCTTGAGGACGTCGATTACATCGATAGCTCCGGCATCGGCGAACTGGTTGTCGCCCACAGCGCCGTCGAAACCGCCAAGGGCGAACTGAAACTGCTCAATCTCACCCGCCGCGTGCGCGACATTGTGCAGATCACTCGCCTGTTCACGGTCTTCGATATCCAGACCGACGAAGCCGCCGCGCTCCGCAGCTTTACTAATTAAGGCCCCAGGCCGGGAAAGCAATCACCAGCGCAATCGCAAGCTTCGGCGCCAGTTGTGCCGCGCTCGGCTTCATGCGAATCAGTCTTCCCCCATCGGCTAGCCCGATCGCGAGCGCGCACGCCAGCACCGCAAATGGAAATGACTTTGCCATGTTTGTATTGATTGCGTTGACGATCTCGGTCGAGCGCGCCTGCGATAGATTCGGAGCCATGATCTCGGCGAGCATATGGGCTTTGAATAGCCAGCACCACAGCGCGGCCCCTGCACAATCCATTCCGAGTTTTGCCCACGCCCGGCCACGCGTCCAATAGGGTCGAACCAGATTTACCAGCGAGAGCATGGCGCCGGCGGTCACCAGTACGAGAAGCGCAAAGAAGAAGGCTCGCCATTCCCCGGTCAGCACGACGCGCAAGCCCGCGCGGTCGAAAATCGTTTCCGAACGCATCATCGTCGCCCACCAGATGAAGACGACGACGTACCCCGCCAGTTCGCACGCCGAATTCAGGCGCAAGCCGCGGTTCGGGTCGCGGATCGGCGGGAGGTCCCGCGGATTCCAGTATTTGAGAAATCCTCCGAAGTTCTGACCGTGCTCGAGAAGCGCAAAAACCAGTGTGATCGTGCCGGCCGCGACGAAAAGCCCGCCCCACACCGAACCCCAGGCTTGCCCGATGATCGCCAACGCACCGTGATGCGCCCCGTAGGTCCGATCGAAAATCAGAATCCCCAGCCAGACCAGAAACCAAGACACCAGATACGATGCGACCGAGATTTTCAGGATCATCCAATAGATCGGGAAGAACACCGGCCCGATCAGCCAACGCTGCGGCAGATAGCGGCTCGCCACGACCATCGGCCGACCGCGCTTTCTCAGGATCGCCTCGACTTCACTTTCACCGAGCGCATGTCCGAGCACTTCCTCCTCGTCGCTGATCTGCGAACGGATGTCTTCGGAAAGCTCGGCAAGGATGTCGTCAGCTTGCGACTTCGGCAGCCAGAATCGAACCGCCTGCAAATAACGATCAATAAGCTCCATGGACCGTCTCCTTCAAGATGTGTTCGAGCGAACCGTCGAGCGTGCGCCATTCAGCAAGCAACTGCTTCAGCACCGTTTTGCCCTCAGGCGACAGGCGATAAAAGCGCTTGTTGCGCTTTTCCTCTTCGCGCCATTCGCTCTTGAGCAATCCCTGGTTCTCCAGCCTCCTGAGCAGCGGATAGAGCGTCCCTTCGTCGATCTCCAGGCCGTGTTCAGAAAGCTCCTTGCGCAGCGTGTATCCGTACTGTTCGGACCGCAGCGCCGCGAGCACGGCCAGGACAAGGCATCCGCGGCGCAATTCGAGCCGCAAATTTTCGAGCGCCCCAGACGTCGCGGGTTGGATGCCTTGCGCCATATCCTATACGCCGTATACTGTATGAAACACAGTATAGAATGTCAAGCGTTTTTTCACGCTACTATTCCGGTGCCGCTCGCACTCTTTCGCAGGAGGCCCGGACGATGCCTGGCTCAGTTTACGAAAAGCAGGGAATACGCATTTTCGAGTGTTCTCTGGAAGGGCCTTGGCTCAGGACCGCTCGGGATGCTACCGAACTCATGAGCGAAGCCTGGAGCGAGGGCGCGAAATTCATCGTCATCCCCACCGAGCGCCTGGGCGACGACTTTTTTGACCTCCGCACAGGCATTGCCGGCGAACTGGCCCAGAAATTCGTGACGTACGGTGCAAGAGTCGCCGTCCTCGGCGACATCTCCCCACGCCTTGCCAAAAGCCAATCGTTATCTGCTTTCGTGCTCGAAGCGAACCGTGGGAGCAGTCTCTGGTTTGTGAGCAATCAAGAGGAACTGACGGCGCGGCTCTCTGAAGGGGTGTACTGATTCGTGTTCCTGTGGTGGTCACCAAGAACGGAAGAAGTTGGTCGCGATCGTCGACGTTTCATCGAGAAACGATCGCAATTGATCGGGAGGAGTTTCCCTTCCGGGCCGGGTGAGCGAAGTCATCCGTTGGGCCGCCTGAATTTTCTCGGGCCATCCTTCGATCATCGGCATGCCACGATAAAGAACGCGCTTCGGTTCGTTCATACCCGCGCATCCTAGCATGTGCGGTCCTATACTATTTCAGCATTAATCTTCGGCAGACTAGCCACTCGGCCTTCAGCTGCGCTCGTCGCCTCCAAACTCTGGACATCAGAAAGCCATTTGTGCCATTATCCCGCCGCTGATGGGGTCTTGTAGCCGCCCGGCTGGCTGCGTCCCGAGCAATACGGGACCGCTCTGCTCTCCCGGGCGCGTTTCACAAGCACCTGAATCGGGAGATCATTTGAAGGAGTGGATCCGTTGGCTCGAGAACAGGGTGTGGTCAAGTGGTTTAACGCGTCAAAGGGGTTCGGGTTTATCCAGCGCCAGTCAGGGGAGGATGTCTTCGTTCACTTCTCCGCCATTCAAATGGACGGATACAAATCGTTGAACGAAGGCCAGCTTGTCGAGTTCGAAGTCAAGCAGGGGCCCAAAGGCTTCCAGGCTGAGAACGTGACCAAGGTTTAGTTTCCTCTTCGTTTGTGCCGAAGGAACCGTTCCGGGCGTACGGAACGGATCGAGCCCGCGAATCTGACCGCGGGCGCCGCGCCAAGGCCTTTTCCATCGTGGGGACGGGCGTGCGTGGAGGTCTGTGCCTCTAGCCTGTGATAACATGCGAAGATAATCTTGAAAAGTTGAGGTGGTGGCGTTGGCTCATATTTCCCGTAAGGAATTGAAGTCGGATGCTTTTCGCGAGACGATCGAACACGGCGCTGAAGCCGTCATTTCGCACCAGCAGCTCACGACTTGGATTTTGGTTGCCGTAATTGTTGTTGCCGGAAGCATTTTGGCTTGGCGCTTGTATTCGCAGCACCAGAACGTTGCGGCTTCTGCCGACTTCGCTGCCGCCATGGACGTCTTTGGCGCGCGTGTCATCACCGCTGGTCAGCCTCCCGCGCAGCCGGGCGAAACAACCTTCCCGGACGAGCAGACCAAGTATGCCGCAGCAGCCAACAAGTTCGGCGCGCTTGCGGCCAAGTACCCGCACACCAACGATGGCGTGCTCGCAAAATATTTCGCGGCGATCTCCTACGTACATGCGAACAAAAATGATGACGCCAAGCGCCTTTTCACTGAGCTCGCGACGGAGAAAGACCCGAATCTCGCTGCGCTCGGTACCTATCAGCTTGCGCAACTCGATGAGCAGACCGGGCAGGGCGACACGGCTGCGAAGCTCTACCAACAATTGATCGATCATCCGGCCGTCATGGTTCCGAAGTCGGTGGCGATGCTTGCGCTGGCCGAACACTATTCGCAGAGCGATCCGACGGCTGCCGCCAAGATCTTCAACCAGATCAAGACCGACTATCCCGATACGCCGATCGCCGACCAGGCCGACCAGGGCCTCTCGATGCTCCCCGGCAAATCCTGAAATATCCTGGACCACGTTCGCGGTTGAGTCAGGTTGCGTGCGTTTAGTTTATGATTTCACCGGGCGCACTACATGACGGAACCGTTTCTGGCTTCCTACGCGATGAATGTCCGCGACTCGCGCGGACGCCGCTACCCTGAAGCGAAGCATCCTTACCGCAACGACTACGCGCGCGACCGCGACCGCGTCGTGCATTCGCGCGCGTTCCGCCGCCTCGAAGCCAAGACCCAGGTCTTCACCGCGCGTTTCTCCGATCATTTTCGTGATCGGCTCACTCACACACTCGAAGTCACGCAGGTGGCTCGTACCGTTGCCGGCGCGCTTGATCTGAACTCGGATCTTGCCGAAGCGCTCGCGCTTGTGCATGACATCGGCCACCCACCGTTCGGCCACGCCGGCGAACGCAAGCTCGACGCGCGCATGCGCCAATACGGTGAACACTTCGACCACAATCTCCATGCGCTGCGCATCGTCGAGCAGTTCGAGCAGCGCTATCTGGATTTTCCCGGATTGAATCTCACCTTCGAAGTCCGCGAAGGCATCATCAAGCATTCGCGCGACTACTCCGCGGCGGAATATCCGGAGCTTGCCGAATATCTGCTCGACGAGCGCCCGCCCATCGAATCGCAACTCATCGATTGCGTCGATGAGATCGCCTACAACACGGCCGACCTTGACGACGCATTCGAAGCGCGCCTTCTCGATCTGAAGCTTCTCGGGGCGGAGGTGCCCGCGTTTGCCCAGGCTTGGGACGAAGTCTCGAGCACTCATCCGCAGGGGCCGACGAAACTCAAGTTCAACGAGAGCGTGAAACGCATCTTCGATCGCCTGACAACCGACCTGATCGAGACGACTCGCTGCGAAATCCGGAAGAGCGAAATCCGCACCGTCGAAGATGTCCGCCGCCACCCCAAGCGCCTCGCAGCTTTTACTCCGGCCGCAGCAGACCTCAATCTGACGCTCAAGCGTTTTCTCACTTCCCGCATCTATTCGCACGACTCGATCGCCGAAGACCGTAAACGCTCGGTCGAGGCGCTCGACGCACTGTTTCAGTTCTTCCTCGATCACCCCGAGAAGATGCCCGCGCTTTACGTGCAACAGGCCGAGCGCGAGCCACTTGCGAGGGTCGTCTGCGACTACATCGCCGGCATGACCGACCACTTCCTGCTCAAGCAAGTCCGCGAATTTGTGGGCGCGCGATCCGCCGCGGACGCCTAGGATGAACCCTTCGGGAAAGCAGCAGTTCAGTTCGGCGTCGGTTGTTCGATATGATCGACGACAAATGTTCTGACCGGGCCAGTCTCGGCCTCAAGCTTGAGTCCGAGCTGGTCCTGCAATGCTTCCACAAAGGTCGGCCCTCGACTCTCGGATTGCGGATTTGTAGAAGCGCTTCGGTCCCATTCGACGACGAAATCGAAGTTTCCGGTGAGCCCGGTCTCGTCGAACACTGCGCGATCGAGTCCCCCCAACGCTCTCAGCCAAGCGGCGATTTGCGCCATGCTCGTATTTCGCGAGCCCGATCGGACCAAGCCCGGTTGGCTCGATCCCATGAACTGCGGACTTCCGCAAACGGTAGGGAAGCCTCCTGCGACGGCCGGTGCCGACGGGGGACCCGTGGGGCAGGGCTCCTCGTTGCCGAAAGGTCTCAGTTGCGGTCCCAGTTTGCCGGCTTTCGCGACCACGAGATTGTAAAAGGGCTTTTGCAGCACTTGGTAGTGCATCGCAAACTTGAACCGGTCCTCGAGCAGCGACCGAACCATCAGCCGCATTTGATCTTGCGTTGCCTCGCTCGCCGACCGCGCTTCGACGTCGAACCGTTCGGAAAAGACGTCTTTCGGTATTTGGGGATACAGATCGGACATCTGGTCGAGGGTGAGGTTGTAGGCGAATCCGATCAGGCAATAGACTCGGCAGTTTGTCATCGAAAAGACTTCGGGCGTTGTGTTCACGGATTGGGCCGGGCCCGCGGGCGGCAGCCCGGCTTTGTCGACTTTCACGGACGCGGCATCGAAAGACATTTTTTCCGTCACCGCTGTTTGCCGAGGGGCTCGACTGAGCGGGGGACCACTACCCGCTCGCGCGACCAGGCTTAGACCAATCAGCAGAGCACATTCGAGAACCAGCTTCATATCGTGCCTCCGTAAGACTTGTCTCCTTTTCACTATATCTACATATATAGAGAAATGAGAGTGTCCATGTTCCGGCCGTTGTCCAACCTGTCATCGGGGTCTGGCCCCGGCTTGCCCTGCTTGCGCTGACCAAAGAAGCCACATGGGCAGAGAGGTGCACGGCTTTGGGCGGCTCAGTTCGAAGGTACCCTCCAGAAAATGCCTGTCGGCACCTTCCTTGACATGCGGCGCATCAGACATATAATGAATTTCAACCGCGAAAATTGCGGTGGATCGGAAATGTTTCTCGATATCAACGAACTCGCCGTAAGAAAACAGCGCATCCGGAAGAGTTACGCCCCGGGCACGCTCGATTTCCATTCGGGCGAGTTTCGCCAGGTCGATCCTCTGGAAGTTCGTGCAACAGCTGAACTTGTGGACGGTCAGATCCGTATTTATGGCAACCTTCACACCCGCGTGGAGCTTGTCTGCGCCCGCTGCCTTGATACGGTAGTCGAAGAAATCAGCCGCGACTTTGATCTTTTCTATCGGCCGATGACGGCGATTGCGGTTGAGGAAGAGGTCCAGCTGAACCTTGATGACACCGAAATCGCCTTCTTCGAGGGCGACGGCCTCTTCCTGGCCGATATCCTGGCCGAGCAGGTGAACCTGGCGCTCCCGATGAAGGTAATCTGCCGGAGCGACTGCCGCGGCCTCTGCCCGCATTGCGGCTCGAACCTGAACAACGAAGAGTGCCGCTGCGAGAAGAACCCTTCCGACCCGCGACTTGCCCCGCTTGCCCGGTTGAAGCAGGACTGGTTCAAAAAGCAATAAAACGCTAAACTAACCGTCGCCCCTTTTGAGAGTAATCGGGCAACGCTAGGCCGCTGTGAGTGCGGCCCTTTAAAAGGAACTCGAATGCCCAATCCAAAGCGCCGCCACTCGAAGAGACGTACGTCGACTCGCCGCGCGCATGATCATTTGCACCCTCTTTCGCTCTCGGAATGCCCGAATTGCCACGAAAAGAAGCTTCCCCATCGCGCGTGTGGAAAGTGTGGCTACTATAAGGGCCGCGAAGTGATTGACACGACGGCGAAGACGGCCTAAGTTCTCCCTCGTCTGACCTTTCCGTTATCGGTGCCAACATGATAACCGTAGCTCTTGACGCCATGGGCGGCGATCATGCGCCCCGGGCTGAGGTCGAAGGAGCGGTTCTCGCGGCGCGCGAGTATGGTGAAGTGCGCATTTTGCTCGTGGGGATCGAGGAGAAGATCCGCCCCGAACTCGATCGTCTGCGTCACACGGACCTGCCCATCGAGATCGTTCCGGCAACCGACGTCGTCACCATGACGGATTCGCCGTCGCACGCTTTCCGCCGGAAGAAAGACAGTTCGCTCCATGTCGCCGCGCGCCTGGTACGCGACGCCAAAGCCGATGCCCTGGTGAGCGCCGGCAACACGGGCGCGGTCATGACGGTCGCACGGTTCGTGCTGGGTACCTTGCCTTCGGTCGATCGCCCCGCTCTTGCGTGGGCGTTCCCGAACATCAAGGAAAAGGTTTCGGTGATGCTCGATGTTGGCGCCAACGTCGATTCAAAGCCGATGCACATCGAGCAGTTTGCGGTGATGGGTGAGATCTATTACCGCGCGGTTTGGGGAGCGAAGAAGCCGCGCGTCGCGCTGCTATCGATCGGCGAGGAAGACGTAAAGGGCAACGACCTGACGCGCGAATCCGCCTCATTGCTCAAAGCGTCGTCGCTCAACTTCGTCGGCAACATTGAGGGTCGCGACGTGTTCCGCGGCAACGTGGACGTGATCGTCTGCGACGGTTTTATAGGCAATATCGCGCTCAAGTTGAGCGAAGGCCTGGTCGAACACATCGGCGGCATGCTGAAGAAAGCGATCAAGAGCAGCCTCACTTCGCAGATCGGCTACGCTCTTTCCAAGAAGGCTTTTGATGCGTTTAGAAAACGTACGGATTATTCCGAATACGGAGGGGCGCCGCTTCTCGGCGTCCGCGGCGTCACGATCATCGGCCACGGCCGCTCGAATGCCAACGCCATCAAGAATGCGGTCCGTGTCGCCGCCGATCTCTGCCGCGCGCACATGAACGAAAAAATCGAACAGGAGCTGTCCGCAGCCGCAGCTGTCCCCGCCCGCGGGTGAGCCGGACAAAAATCGCCACGCTATGAGCAAGCTCGCATTTCTTTTTCCGGGCCAAGCCTCGCAATATCCCGGCATGGGCCGCGACCTCGCGTCCAATTTTCCGGAAGCAAAAGCCGTTTTTGACCAAGCCGACGCCGCGCTCGAATTTTCCGTGTCGCAACTCTGCTTTGAGGGCAGTGAGGACGATCTCAAGCTGACGGCGAACACGCAGCCCGCGATCCTCACCGTTTCGACGGCCGCGCACCGCGCGCTTGCAAGCAAGGGCATCACGCCGGATTACGCCGCGGGTCACAGCCTGGGCGAATACTCCGCTTTCGTCGCCGCAGGGGCGGTTGATTTCCCCACGGCTGTCAAGATATCGCGCAAGCGCGGTCAATACATGCAGGAAGCGGTTCCGGCCGGCGAAGGCGCCATGGCAGCGATTCTTGGCCTTTCCCCGACCGACGTCGCCGAGGTTTGCAAAAAGGCGGCGCAAGGCGAAGTCGTTTCTCCCGCAAACCTTAACTCACCCGAGCAAACCGTCGTCTCTGGCCATGCCGCTGCCGTGAAGCGGGCCGTTGAAATTGCTTCCCAATCAGGTGCCAAACGCGCCGTGATTTTGCCTGTCTCGGCGCCGTTTCATTGCTCGTTGATGGAACCCGCGCAGAAGCGCCTCGAGCCTGATCTTCGCGTTGCGAATTTCTCAACGCTCAAATTTCCCGTCATCACCAACGTGGACGCCGAAGCGGTCACCTCCGGCGACGAAGCGCGCGAATCGCTTATCCGCCAGGTCACCATGCCGGTGCGTTGGCTTGACTCAATCCGCGAAATGATCGAACAGGGCGTGGATATCTTCGTCGAGGTCGGCCCCGGCAAAGTCCTCGCTGGGCTGCTCCGGCAGATCGACCGGTCGGTGCGCGTTTTCAACGTCGAAGACGCCGCCAGCCTGCACGCCACCGTTGAAAAGATCGCCCACGCCCGCGCAGAAGCCCCCGAAGTGTAGACGGCCTTCGACTTCAACAGAGACCACGCAAAGCCAGCCTTTGCAGTTGTTTTCCTGGTCGAGACCGCGGGCCGCACAATTCCCTGCATCCCGCTCGGCGCACCCGCATCCAAATCGTGACCCCACGGAGGATCGCAAATATGGCTAACGAAAAGATCGCATTCATCACCGGCGCCAATCGCGGCATCGGCCTTGAAACCGCCCGCGGTCTTGGCAAGCGGGGAATCACCGTCCTCCTTGGCTCCCGCGACAAAGCCAAGGGCGAAGCCGCTGCTGCGGCACTTCGCAAAGAAGGAATCGCCAACGTCGAGTCGGTCCAGTTTGACGTGGCCAATTACGAAGACCACAAGCGCATCGCCAAGCTCCTGAAGGACCGTTTTGGCCGTCTCGACATTCTCGTCAACAACGCCGGCATCTCGATTGACGGCGGCGATTTCACCAGTCCGAACGGCTTCAACACGACCAGCACGGTTTCGCCCGACCGGCTCCGTCAAACGTTCGACACGAATTTCTTCGCCGTGGTAGGGCTCACGCAAACGCTTCTGCCGCTCATCAAACTCGCGCCCGCCGGACGTATCGTAAATCTCTCGAGCATTCTCGGATCGATGGCGCTCGCGGCCGACCAGGCATCGCCGATCTATCCGGTCAAAGCCTTCGCCTACGACGCCTCCAAAACCGCGCTCAATTCGTTCACGATCCACCTCGCGGCCGAACTTCGCAACACCAACATCAAGGTGAATTCGGCTCATCCCGGCTGGGTGAAGACGGACATGGGCGGCGCCAACGCGCCGCTTGAACTTTCCGAGGGCGGCACGACCAGCGTCGAGCTGGCTACCCTCCCCGCCGACGGCCCCACCGGCGGTTACTTCCATCTGGGACGGCCTCTGCCTTGGTAATATGTTCGGCGGCGAGACCGCCATGAACCGGTCTCGCCGCGGGACAACATCAGATTCCCGCCGCGCATCTCATCGTCGCGCAACATCCTGAACCCTATCGGAGGAAAATTGGTGCAGCGATTGACCGCTCTGTTTCTTGGACTCATCTTCCTGGCTCTAGCTCCACCCAATCTCCTCGCGCAGGGTCAGTCAAAAGGCTCAACCACTCCGCCGCCGAAAGCCAAGTCGGGCAAAATCGAAGGCTTCTTCGGCGCCTCCTTCGCGTTTCCCCCCGTTTCGGTCGTTCAGCAAGTCGTCTATTGTCCGGTCCAGGGGAGCTGCAGCGTTCCCGCCACGATCGACCGCAATCGCGGTCCGCTCCTCGGCTGGGAGGGCAGCGCCGCGCACCATTTCGGCGATTCCTTTGCTCTCAGCGCCGACGTGACCGGCAACTACGGCCTCGGTACCAGCGGCTTTCCTCACAACGCGCACGTTCACCAATACACCTTTCTTGCTGGTCCGCAGTTTTATTTGCATCCACGTCGCCACCTCGATCCATTTGTCCACGTGCTCTTCGGGGCCACGCATCAGTCAGTCAGCGCGAGCGGCAACAGTTTCTTCATCACTTTTCCGTCGGAAAATTGGGGGGTGGCCGCAGCCGCCGGCGGTGGCATCGACGCAAAAATCGGTTCCAGCGTCTCGTTCCGCCTCATTCAGGCCGACTACGTGATGACGCACCTCGGCGGCAATTTCCAAAGCCAGCCTCGCGTCTCAGCCGGCCTGGTCATCCGCTTCTGATGCTTTGAGTGGCCAGGTCTTCCGACTTCCGGTTGCGCACACGCGTCGACCTACGATAGGGTTTCTCTCTATGTTTTCACTGAAGGATAGGGTCGCGCTGGTCACCGGCGCATCGCAGGGAATCGGGCGTGCCATCGTGCTGGCGCTCGCCGCGAGCGGCGCAAAAGTCGCCGTCGCCGCGCGCAACACCGAAAAGCTCAACGCACTTTCGGCCGAGATCGCACAGGCGGGCGGCGAATCGCTCGTCGTCCCGATGGACGTTGCCGATGCGCTCCAGGTCAAATCCGGCTTCCAGCAAGCCCTGGCGAAATTCGGCCGTCTGGACATTCTGGTCAACAACGCGGCAATCACTCGCGATACGCTTGCCCTCCGCATGAAGCTCGAAGACTGGGAGGCCGTGCTGCGCACGAATCTCACGGGGGCACATCTGTGCATCCAACAAGCGCTCGGCGCCATGCTCAAGCAGCGCTCCGGCCGCATTATCAACATCACCTCGGTCGTCGCCGAAACGGGCAACGCAGGCCAAGCAAACTACGTCGCTTCAAAGGCAGGCCTGATCGGTCTCACGCGCGCCATCGCCGTCGAAGTCGCTTCGCGCAGCATCACCGTCAATGCCATCGCGCCCGGCTTCATCGAAACGCCGATGACCGATCCGCTCTCGCCCGAGCTGAAGGAAAAAGTGAAAGCGCTGATCCCGCTCGGCCGATTTGGCGCAGACAACGAAATCGCCGCAGCGGTCGTCTTCCTTGCGAGCGACGAAGCTGGCTACATTACCGGCCAGGTTCTTGACGTCAACGGCGGCATGCACATGAACTAGCGTGCCGGTTTTCGCGCGCTCGTTCACACTGAGTAAAGTCTGCGAGCGGTGCGAGTCTTGGTCGCCACGACGGATTCATAAGAGGCCACCGCGAGCGTCTTTTACAGCGGAGGCGGAAACGCCGATTCGGCACCGGGAGGATCATCAATGTCCATCGAATTTCCCGAAGAACTTCTTGCGCTGCAGAACGTCGGTCGCATCTGCCATCTCGCGCTTCACCAGATGCGCCAACACGTTCGCCCGGGAATCACCACGGCCGCGCTCGCTGACATCGGCGCAAAAGTCATGCGTGACAACGGCGCCCGTTCCGCGCCGAAGATGGTCTACAACTTTCCTGCCGAAATTCTGGTCAGCGTCAACGACGAAGCCGTGCACGGCATCCCTGGCTCGCGCCGGGTTCAAACCGGTGATCTGGTCAAGCTCGACGTCACGTTCGAAAAGGACGGCTTCATGGGCGACGCCGCGATCACCGTTCCGGTCGAGCCTGTTTCTGAAGAAAGCCTTCGTCTGGTGCGTTGCGCCGAACGCGCGTTTCAGCGCGCGATGCGTGTGGCACGGGCGGGGAATCGGGTCAACGAAATCGGGCGCGAAGTCGAGCGCGAGGTCAGGCGCAGCGGCTTTTCTGTGATTCGCCAGCTCGGCGGCCATGGCATCGGGCGCACGATTCACGAGGCGCCCAGCGTTCCAAACTACGAGGATCGCACGGCGCGCCAGCGCCTCACGAAGGGCCTTGTGATCACCGTCGAGCCCATCATCGCGGCCGGAGCCGGACAAACGGAAACGGCCGAAGACGGTTGGACCGAGCGCACCGTTGATGGCAGTTTCTCAGCCCATTTTGAGCACACACTGGTCGTCACCGAGCACGCGCCCATTTTATTGACGGCCGCTTAGAGCGGACTCGCCCGCATGTTGATCATTCGCCGCTTGATGAAAGGTGACGCGCCGACGTTCTGGCATCTGCGCAAGCTCGCGCTCGAATCCGAGCCCATCGGTTTCGCCGAATCGACGGCCGAACACGAAGCTCTTGGCGTTGCCGGCACCGAAGCGCGTATTGAGGCGGGTAACGACGAAAACTTCGTCATGGGTGCATTCGACACTGGCGTGCTCATCGGCACTGCGGGCTTCTATCGCGAAAAGCAATTGAAGCGCCGCCAGATCGGCTGGATCTGGGGCGTCTTCGTTCACCCGTCGCATCGCGGGAAGGGAATTGGCCGCGGGCTGATCTTATCGGTGATTGAACAGGCCCGGCCGCTTGAAGGACTGGCTTACATTCACATCACCGCAGCAGTCACACAAGGAGCCGCGCGCGGCATGTACAAGAACCTCGGCTTCCGCTCCATCGGCATCGTCCCCGGCGCGCTCCACGTCAACGGCCAATATTTCGACGAAGAAATGATGTCCCTCAATCTCCGCGCTTAAGATTTTCGCCGCGAATAACTGTTGTGTGGGGGCGAGTCGAACCGCCCTTTGTTGCTCTACTGCTGTGGCGGAGGGAGGGAGCTCCGACAAAACAAGGACCTAAATCGGGATCTTCGGCCCCCGGGGCAATTGCGACACTAGCTGTTGGATGCGTTTCTGATTTCTTGGGCGTTGGCGGGATCCCGCGTAGGCGGCCTTCGCATTTGTCGCGTCAGCCTGAACGAAAAGTTCAAGGTCTTTTGTCGCTCTAGGTTGTGCGTGGAGAGAAACCGCATAACCGCCCACGATAAGATATTTAGCGCTGTGGGCGCCGAAGGACTCTAACAGTTCTTTGAAGCCCTGAAACCTCCGGGATTGAGTCCTTCAACTGCTAAAGAGAAAGGGTGATCTCGGAAACCGCATCCATCCGCTCAGGAACCGGCCGGCTTTGCCAATAAGCCTACTGAGCGTTCTTCATTTCCTGATGGCTAAATGCTTGCGCGCTCTTATCCATAAGCGGTTTTTAGCATTGGAACCGCTTTGTTTCAATTCGGATTTCGAGCGCACAGCGAAACGGGCAATCCAGCATCCTCACGGTGCGGCCAGCGCCAGCGCAGGCGCTCCTCCCACCCGAATGTCGCGAACTCCTCGCATGGTCCTCGTATCAAAGACCGCAATTCCGCCGCGATCCGGGCTCAGCGCATAAAGCAACGCCCCATCGGGCGAAAGCACCGCACTCCAGTAAGGAGCCAGTTTGTCCGATGTTTTGCCCGTCCCTTTCCAGGTAATCGTGTCGACCGTGTGCAAAGTATAGGCCTGTTCGGTGCGCTGGAAACTCACAGATCGCTCGAAATTCATGTAAAAGCGGTTGTCAGCTCGAACGTTGTAGCCGAGATAAATTTTCGTCCGGTCCGGAGAGACTGGCCACGCTGCCGGCAGGATCAAGCTCGGCACCTCATGCCGCATGCTCGTTCGGGAAAACTCGGCCGTAGCGATGTTCATTTTGAAAACCGCACCGTCGCCGCGAATGACTGCTATGCTGCCTCCGCGATCGACCAGGAACGCGTCCGCGATTCCCAACCGCCGCAGCCACGGGAATTCCACCACCTCATGATCCGGCTTGCCGGTCTTTGCATCGAAATTCACTTGGCGGATCCGATTCGTGATCGGACACAAGAAATCAAACTGTCCGGTTGAAGGATCGTCAATAAATCGTCCGTATCCGCATGTCCCGAGGTCAACAGTCTCGGGAAGCAAATTTCCCGTCCGCGTATCGATCGTATCGATTACGAAGTCGCTCTTAGGCGTGTCGATGTCGTGCGCCAGAAACCGCAGCGCGAGTCCGTCGTCCGAAACGCTCATCGTCGAATACGAGGGGAGCCCGTCGGCCACCACGCGGCTATCGATCGTCACCGTCTTCAGCACCGTACCGCGCAGGGTGTCGATCAGTGCGACGTTGCTCGCCCGATCTCGCCCCTTTGACGCCACGTACAGGCGCGCTCCATCCGGCGAAAGCGCAAAATCCGGATCGGCCCCGGTGAAAATTTGACCCATCACTCGACCGCTCGCAGGATCGAGCAACCAGATACGCCCGATTACTTCGCCCGCTTCGGGCTGAGGATCGAGGACGTAAAGCCAACCGCGCTCGGGCCGCGCCCATTCCTTCACTTGAATCGGCGAAATCGCAGCCTTTTCTTCGTTAGCTGGCGCGCTATCCGGAGAATTCTGTGCAAAGGTGGGAATAAATGCGCGGCCTGCGCAGTAAGCCGCTGTACAAAAAGCAAGCAATCCTAACAGGCGATGAAATCTCCCGCTCATCTGCCCCCTGGTTTGAAAGCCACACCCGTCACGCTATTACGACGTACTAAACAGTCAAAAAGTTATGCCTCGGCTCTGTGTTCTGCAACTGCCGAGCGTAACGAACCGGATGATAGATCGGCCGCGCGAACCAAAAAGCCGTTCAGGAGCACGCTTGGAATTGTGAAATGGGGCGCCTTACAATCCACACAAGCCACGCGTTTCGCCTTCTCCTTGGTTTTTTAGCGCTTCTCTTTGCACGGGGTGCAAGAGCGCCGAACGCCCTTCCTGTGCCGGCTTGCAAGACCGAGACTGCCATAGAAGGCCAAGCCGAGACCGAAATCGATCCCTGCTGAAACTGCCGCGTATAAATCGCGCCAACAGGTTGATTCTGCTCCACGTCACGCATAGAATGGCTTGGGCAATCGGGGTGTGACTCCCGAGCGGCTCTCCGCCGCACGACACATAGATAAGATCGCCGATACTGGAGGAATATTCAGAATGGCCAGCGTTGAAGAACGCGTTAAGCAGATTATTGTCGAGCAGCTCGGTGTGGATGAAGGCGAAGTGACTCCCACCGCTTCGTTCGTGGACGACTTGGGCGCCGACTCGCTCGACACGGTCGAGCTGGTGATGGCCTTCGAAGAAGCTTTCGGCATCGAAATCCCTGACGAAGACGCCGAAAAGATTGCCACGGTGAAAGACGCCATCGAGTATATCGAGAAGCACGCCAAGGCAAGTAAGTAGACGGCAGGCCGCCTGCCTGCCGACGGGGCAGGCTCCAACCCATACAGGAGAGGCATTCCTTTTGAACCGCCGAGTCGTGGTCACGGGTGTTGGTCTGGTCTGCGGATGTGGCATCGGAACCGAAGAGGTCTGGCGCAATCTGCTGGCCGGAAAAAGCGGTATTGGACGCGTCACCGCATTTGATGCGACCGCGTTCGACTGCCAGATTGCCGGCGAAGTTAAAGATTTTGATCCGCTGAACTGGGTTGAGAAAAAAGAACTGAAGAAGATGGCCCGGTTCATCCAGATCGCTCTGGCCGCTTCCGATTTCGCGATGAAGATGGCCGGCCTCACGATCACGCCCGAGCTTGCTGATGCGACCGGCGTCTACATCGGCTCCGGCATCGGCGGTTTCGACGTCATTGAACGCGAACACTCCAAGTATCTGAATGGCGGTCCGGGCAAAATCTCTCCCTTTTTCATTCCAGCCGCGATCGTCAATCTTGCGTCGGGCCACGTCTCGATTCGCTACGGGGCAAAAGGACCGAACTCCGCAACAGCCACAGCGTGCTCTGCCTCGGCACACGCTGTCGGGGACGCATTCAAGATCATTCAGCGCGGAGCAGCAGAGGTGATGATCGCGGGCGGCTCCGAAGCGGCGGTTACGCCGATGGGTATCGGCGGATTCGCCGCGATGCGCGCTCTTTCGACGCGCAATGACGATCCGGAAAGAGCCAGCCGCCCCTTTGACGCCGATCGCGACGGCTTCATCGTCGGCGAAGGCTCTGGCGTGTTGATTCTTGAAGCGCTCGAAGTCGCCGAGCGCCGCGGCGCGAATATTATTGCGGAAATCGTCGGTTATGGAATGTCCGGCGATGCATATCACATCACGCAGCCTGCCGAAGGCGGAGACGGCGGCTATCGCGTTTCCCTTGCCGCGCTGAAGGACGGTGGCATCACTCCCAACGAAGTCAGCTACGTCAATGCGCACGGCACGTCCACGCAGATTGGTGACGCCATCGAAACCACAGCGCTTAAGCGCGTCTTTGGCGACCGGGCCAAGAAAGTCCCGATCAGTTCCACCAAATCCATGACGGGCCATCTCCTCGGTGGCGCCGGCGGGCTCGAAGCGGGCATCAGCATCCTCGCGCTCCGCGACCAGATACTGCCTCCTACGATCAACCAGGAAAAACCCGACCCTGCTTGCGACCTCGACTACATTCCCAACGTGTCGCGCAAAGCCGAAGTCGAATATGCGCTCAGCAACTCGTTCGGGTTCGGGGGCACCAACGCCTCTCTGCTTTTCAAACGCTGGCGATCCTGACCTCGCAATCAGTCGGTAGATTCGGGTGCGTGCAGCCCCTCTGCCTCTGTGGCAAACCCCGTTGCCACCCGTGATAAAATACACGTGTAGCAGCACTTGAGAAGTTGAAGGGAGAGAGAGCGGAATGGCCAGCCCCGCGGTCGGGGTCAGAAGTGCCAATCTCCCGGTTCCGCCCAGATTTCTAATCGACGCTCTGCCGATTAGAAACGCCTCTAAGTTCTTCTTCATCAACAAGGCATCGGGTTCTCACCGACAAAAAATGAGGAGTGCTGCGTGAAGATCGGCGTCTGCGTAAAACAGGTCCCGGCCAAGGATGCTCCGCTCGCCATCGCCGCCAATGGCGACTGGATCCGCGAGTCCGATATCGGCTTTGAAACCAACGAACCCGACAGCTTCGCCCTCGAAGAAGCGCTTCGTCTGAAAGAAAAACACAGCGGCGAAGTCGTGGCCATCTCCATGGGCCCCGAGCGCGCCAAGCAAACAATCAAGGAGGCCCTTGCCAAAGGCGCCGACCGCGGCATCCATATTGCCGACAACGAATTCTTCAAACTCGATCCGCTCGCCTCGGCCCGTTCCCTTGCCGCCGCGCTCGAAAAAGAGAATTTCGACCTGATCCTCACCGGACTGCAAAGCGACGATCAGGGCTTTGGCCAGACCGGCGTCCTGCTCGCCGAATTGCTCGGCCGCCCTCACGCCACGATCATCATGTCGATCGAGGTCGAAGGTTCGCAGATGAAGCTCAAGCGCGAACTCGAAGCCGGCTGGTTCCAGCACGTCGAGCTTCCGCTGCCCGCAGTCCTGACGATTCAATCCGGCATCAACAAGCCGCGTTACGCCACACTGAAAGGCATCATGGCCGCGAAGAAAAAAGAGATCACCGCGATTGAACGCTCGTCGCTCGGGGTGCCGAACACTCCCACACAACGCGTCGAAAAGATCTACGTCCCGCAAAAAACGAAGAAGACCGAATTGCTCACCGGCACCGCCAAAGAGGCCGCTGCCAAGCTGATCGAAAAACTGAAACACGAAGCCCGCGTGATCGGATAAGCCCATGAAAATTCTCCTGATCTCCGAGCAGCGCGAAGGCAAATGGAACGGCTCGAGCTTCGAAACGCTCTCGGCGGCGCAACAAATCGCGCAGCAAACGCAATCCGCGATCACCGGCGTCGTCATCGGCAGAGGTGTCGCGGGGCTGGCGGATGAACTCGCGGCCTACCAACTCGACCAAGTGCTGCTCGTCGAACACGAGCTCCTCGAAAAATACACGCCCGATGGTTTTGCGATCGCGCTCAAGCAAGTGATCGAATCGGCAAAACCCGATCTGGTCCTCTTGCCACACACGTATCAAGTCCGCGACTACGCGCCGAAACTGGCGGCGTCTCTTGGCAAAGGAATGATCGGCGACTGCACTGGCTATCGTCTCGAG
>DATMLZ010000097.1:0-6076 GCA_035569955.1 Candidatus Acidiferrum sp. | reverse complement strand
AGCGCCATCAGCGAAAGGCTGTCGACCGTGTAGCCCAGCTCATACATCACCGCAAACGTACCGAAAAGCGAGATCGGGAGCGCGATGCTCGGGATGACTGTGGCCGATAGATTACGCAGGAAGAGGAAAATCACCAGCACCACGAGCAACATCGCCAGCAGCAGCGTGAATTTGACGTCGTTGATTGAATCGCGAATCTGCTGCGCGTCGTCATAGATCGGCACGACCGAAACAGAAGGCGGCAGCACGGCTTCAAACGACGGCAGCAGCGCTTTCACTCCGTTCACCACTTCGACCGTATTCGTCCCTGGCTGCCGTTGAACGCCCAGCACAATCGACGCGTGTCCGTCGAGAATGTTGAAAAGGTGCGAAATCTGCACGCTGTCGACAACGTTGCCGAGCTCATCGAGGCGCACCGGCGAACCATTGCGATACGCCACGATCAGCGGCCGGTACAACGAAGCTTTGTTCAGCTGCCCATTCGCCTGAACGTTAAATTCCCTGTCGTTCCCGTACAAGGTGCCCGTCGGCAAATTTACGTTGGCGTTCTGAATCGCCGTGGTCACGTCGTCGATGCCAAGCTGCTTCGAAGCCATCGCCTGCGGGTCGAGCTGGACGCGCACGGCGTATTTCTGGGAGCCGAAGACCTCGACTTGCGCTACGCCCTTTACCATCGAAATGCGTTGCGCCAGCAAAGTTTCCGCGTATTGATCGACCACGTAGTAAGGCAGAGTCGGCGAACTCAGCGAAATCCAGTAAATCGGCTGCGCCGCGGGGTTCACTTTTTGCGCCGTGGGCGGAGCGGGCATATTCGTCGGAAGCTGCCCTTGCGCGCGCGCAATCGCTTCCTGCACGTCCTGCGCGGCGCCGTCAATGTTGCGGCTCAGATCAAACTGCAGCGTGATTTGCGTCGCACCCTGGCTGCTGGTGGACGTCATCGAATCGATTCCGGCAATTGCCGAAAACTGCTTTTCGAGCGGCGTTGCCACCGACGACGCCATCGTGTCCGGGTTCGCCCCCGGCAGCGCCGCGCCCACCTGAATGGTCGGGTAGTCGATGTTCGGCAACTCGCTGACCGCCAGTTCGCGATAGCCGAGCACGCCGAACAAAAGGATCGCGGTCATGACCAGCGTGGTCATGATGGGGCGCTTGATGAATAGTTCGGAGATATTCACGCGCGGGCCTCAGTTTGCCGCTGGGGACGTAACCTGCACCTTGATGCCGGGGATGAGGCGAAGCTGTCCGTCGGTCACCACTGTTTCGCCCGGAGCAACGCCGCTGGCGATCACGGTATCGGTGCCAATCGTGCGAACCGTCTTGACCGTGCGCTGCTCGGCCGTCGAATCAGCCTTCACCACAAAGATGAAATCGCCGCTCTGTCCTGTTTGAACAGCCGCCGAAGGAACGATCGTCGCGTCCTCGTCTTCGGAAAGTTGCAGGGACACAGTGGAATATTGTCCCGGCCAGAGATGGTGATCCGGGTTCGGGAAAGTTCCTTTCAGCTTAATCGTGCCTGTCGTATTGTCGACCGTGTTGTCCACAAAGGTGAGATAACCCGTCTCGCTCAACGTCTCGCCATACGCGGTGGCAGACACCGGGAGCTTGCCGCGCGCCGTGAATTTTTTGATCTCACCCAGATATTGCTCGGGCACCGCGAAGTCGATGTAGAGCGGCGTCACCTGATCGATCACCACCAGCACGGGAAGATTGCCGGCCGTCACCAGATTCCCCGGCGTCGCGCCCAGCGCGCCGCTGCGTCCATCGATCGGCGAATAGATGTAGCAATATTGCAATTGAAGTTTGGCCTGTTCGAGGGCGGCTTCATCGGCCTGCACGGAAGCCGCTTGCGCCGCCGCAGTCGATTTCTGCTGGTCGAATTGTTCTTGCGGTGTCACGCCCGCTTCGAAAAGTTTCCGATAGCGGTCTGCTTCGGTGTCGTCGAGCGCCAGTTGCGCCTTGTCCTTAGCCAACGTCGCCTCAGCCTGCGCCACGGCCGCCTGGAATGGCCGCGCGTCCAGACTGAACAACAATTCGCCCTTGCTGACGAAGTCGCCCTGGGTGAAGTGCACCGCATCGAGCGCGCCGTTCACCTGCGATTTGAGCGATACGGTCGAATAGGCCTCGCCGGTCCCAATAGCGGTCAGAGAAATTGGCACGGTCTTTTTCGTCGCTTTGGCAACCTTCACAGGGGCAGCCATCATGGGCGGCGCCGTGGCGTCCGTCTTTGAGACACACCCACCCGTGAGCGCCGCAAAACATACCGTGATCACGAGCGAAATGACCCTCACCCTGTTCCTCACGAAACTCCCAAGCTCGCACAGCGGTTCGCTCTCGCCGACCGGCGTTGCCGACCCTTCGCGGTGACCGTCCCGCACACGACGAGCTCCAGACAAACGAGCGGTGTTCTCCATAATAACCCAACCCCAATGGCGGCTGAAAGTACACCAGACATGACGCAACCATGTGGTAACGGGACCCATTTTTCTTAGTGGACGCAGCAAAAGGCGAGACGTTTGCAGAAAATCTGCGTGGTTATCCCGCAATGCCAGATGCGGCGGCTTTATCGAGGAACCAGACCAAGTCGCCGGCCGGCCTTACGCGGGCGGCGGGATACCAGCTGAGACCGCTATCCGGTTCGTTTGCAATGGCTTTGATGATGTCGCGCTTGGACTCCCCCGCAACCAGGAAGTAGGTATGGCGGGCCTGATTGATCACCGGGTAAGTCATCGTCAGGCGCTGCGGCGGCCTGGCCGGCACGGTGACGGCCAGAACCCAGGCTTGCTGCTCATCAAGAGCTGGGTTATCAGGGAAGAGCGAGGCCGTGTGGCCTTCCCCGCCGAGGCCAAGCAGCTGGACATCGAACTCTGGTGGCTCGGTACCGAAGAACTTGCGCAGCTCGCCGGCATATTCGGCGGCGGCCTCTTTCGGATCGGGCGGCGAGGTCGGCATCGGATGGACGTTGGACGAGACCCTGTCGAAGAGCAACTTTTTGGCGACGCCGTAGTTGCTCAGGGGATCGCTATACGGCACGTAGCGATCGTCGCCCCAGAAAAAGTGGGCGTGCTGCCAGGGAAACTTCGTGCGGTATTTATCCAGCGACCAGAGCCCAAACATGCGCTCCGGCGTGTGCCCACCAGAGAGCGAGATCGAGCAGCGGCCGTGCTTGGCCACCGCTTTGTCAGCGATCCGAAAGACTTCGTCCAACGCCGCACGACTGAGCGCTTCGATATCCGCGAAAACCTGCCGTTCCATTTTCATCGAGTGGCCGTTTTTTGCTACTTCTCGCTGGCCGTCTTCACAGCATGCCCGCCGAATTCGTTCCGCATAATGGCGAGCAGCTTGTTGGCAAACGGCTCCGGGTCCTGCGAACGGAAGCGCATATCGAGGGCGCCGGTAATCGTCGGCAGAGGGACACCCAGATCGATGCCTTCGATTGCTGTCCAGCGCCCTTCGCCCGAATCGGTCACGTAGGCGCCGATGCCTTCAAGCGTCGGATTCTTGGAAAGCGCATCCACGGTCAGATCGAGCAGCCACGAACGAATCACGCTGCCGTACTGCCAGATTTTCCCGATCTGCAGAAGATCGAGGTTGAAATCGGTCTTATGGCGAAGCAAATCGAGGCCTTCGGCGTAGGCCTGCATAATCGCGTATTCGATTCCGTTGTGGACCATCTTCACGTAGTGACCCGAGCCTGCCGGACCGACGCGTCCCCATCCCTTTTGCGGACCCGGCGCGAGCGTCTCGAAAATCGCGGAAATCCGCTTCACGACGTCCGCATCACCGCCGACCATCATGCTGTAGCCTTCGGTGATGCCCCAGACGCCGCCGCTCGTGCCGCAATCGACGAAATTGATGTTCTTCGGCTTCAGCGCGGCCGCGCGACGAACCGAATCGCGATAGTAGGAGTTGCCCCCGTCAATGATCGTGTCACCGGGTGCGAGATGCGGGAGCAGAAGATCGATCGTCTGATCGACGGGCGCGCCGGCCGGAACCATCAGCCATACGGCGCGAGGCGCTTTCAGTTCGCCGATCAATTTCTCGAGCGAATCGACGCCGATGATTCCCTTTTGGCTGATCCGCTGCACGACGGCCGCATCGCGGTCATATCCAACGATACGATGCCCGCCCTTGACCAGCCGCTCGGTCATGAATCCGCCCATCTTCCCCAACCCGATCATTCCCAGTTCCATGTTCCCTCTCTCATATGTTTCGATGATTTCGCGCTACGGTTCGATTGGTGTTATTGCGTCCACTTGTGGCTATCTCGGCTTTCAGTCTACTGATCGTCCGCAGTAACTCCAAGCCTCGCCAGATCCGCTCTCAGTTGTGCCACATTTTGAAACTGGATCGTCCCCATTCCCTCCTCGGCCGCGATTTCCAGATTCAGACGCCGGTCGTCGATCAACACCGTCTCCTCGGGCTCGCATTGGGTGATTTTAAGCGCCTGCCGGTAAATTTCCGGCGTCGGCTTGCGCATCCCCAGATAGCACGAACTGAGAAAGACTTCGAAATAGTCGCGCAAATGGAAGGTGCGTACGCGGTATTCATTGATCTCGAGCGATTCGTTGTTGAGCGCGGCCATTGCGTAGCGGCGCGTGCGCGCCAGCTTGCCGATAAATTCGAGCGATTCGGGAAAGGGCTGCGACTGATCGAACATGAATTTGCGGAAATCGTCGATCGTGAAATCGCGCTTGCGATGAAAAATCACGCGGCGGACGTACTCGTCGAGCGTGACCTTACCCTCTTCGAAATCGTTGAGCATCAGCTCGTGCCGCTCTTCGAACTCCTTTGGCTCAAGATCGAATTCCGCGATGGCTTTCTCGCGCGAGTCGCGGTCCCAGCCGTTGGTGAGAATCACGCCGCCGTTGTCCCAAAAGAGCGTGGTCACGTTGCCATTTGTGCGAGTGGGAGTTTCAGCCATGCGATTTCCTCGGTCGAGATTCTCCGCCAGCTATTTGAACCGCGTGTGAACGCCACCCATTATTCCCCAGGTGCCAGAATCGGCTAAGCGGATTTTTGGTTGGAACATTCGCGCGCGGGAGAAGTGCAATTCCGGATTTGGAAGCGGCGTGGGAATGCTTCCTGCATCGGGATGATTCACGCCGGCGGCCGCGGAGCCGAACCCTGGATTTCAGGGACGCAGTGGTATGATCGCCGCCGTGCTGAGGCAAGGAGCAGACAGGGCGTGAGCGGAAGTGGGAATACGAGAGACCGCCGGGCGGTGTTGAAGTGGGTGGCGGGAGCGCTAGGGGCGACCGCCTGCCCGCTCGACCGAGTTGCCGCGCTTGCGCAATCGGCCGAAACAAACTTTGGAAGGCCGAATATCATTTGTTTTCTCGGCGAGGGCTTGCGCGCGGACGAGTCCTCTTTCGCGGGGAACAAAATCCTGCAAACACCCAACATTGACCGTATTGCCAAAGAGGGCTGCGCGTTTCGCAACGCGTTTGTGGTGAACGCGCTGTGCCTGCCGTCACGCGCGACAATACTGACCGGCCTCTATTCGCATACAACCGGCGCCGTTTCCAACGTGGAAGGAAAGCTGCCACCCGACACCCGGTTGATTACCGACATGCTGCACGACGCCGGTTACGAAATGGCCTTCCTCGGCAAGGCGCACATCGATGGCGCCTTGATGGATCACTATTGGGACTACTATTTCGGGTTTGTCGGGCAGGCCGACTATTACCGGCCCGTGATCACCGAAGGCATTCGAGGAAAATATTCGCCGGCGAAGCTGTACGAAGGCGAGTATGTGGATGACTTGCTGACGCGCAAAGCTGTGGGGTGGCTGCAGCAGACGCGCGATAAGCCTTTCTGTCTTTTTCTTTGGTTTTACGCTCCGCACACGCCGTTTTACCGGCCACCGGACATGGTGAACATGTTCAATGGGGTGCCGGTTCCCGTCCCCCCGACATTCAATGAAGACCAAGGCGACTACCCGGGCAAGCCACGCGCCGTGGCGCATGCGGACAATCACGTCGGCACAAGCGAAGTCTTTGACAACGATCCGCGCTCTCTCGAAGAACTGGTGAAGGACCACTATGTGGGCGTGGAGGACAACGATCGCAATATCGGT
>DATMLZ010000096.1:0-25842 GCA_035569955.1 Candidatus Acidiferrum sp. | reverse complement strand
ACTATACTCAATACATTACCCAGACCGCCGCATATCTAGCTCACATTGGCGAGTATGGCGGGTGGTCGCAACTGAAGTTTCGCGTGAACTCACGCAACGAATTCAATCTGGTTGCGGGCGGCGGGAGCCGCGATTCGGCTGTTTTTCGACAGAGCGCGCTAACGGACTCGATCCTCAGTGGGCTTGCGTTCAAGAACGAGTCGCTGATGTTCAATTATGTGTACCGCCCGCGCTCGGATCTGGTCTTTTCTGGCGAATATCGCCGGTTGCGGACGTATCAGGTTTCCGGTACGCCAGCCAGCGCCGGTGAAACCGGCATTTCGGCGGGATTCATTTTCTGACCATGCTTGCGAAACGCATCGCTATCGTGGGACTCGCGATTGTCACAGTCTTCACGCTCGAAGCACTGCGGCCCCGCTGGGCTCCGGCTGCGGAAATTCCGCTGCAAGTCCAGGGGGCGATCACACTGCTGCCCCAAGGCGACGCGCCGCCGGTGAAAGACGCTTCGAAAGTCGCCGTGTGGCTTGTGCCGCTGGAGGAGCCGGGCTACGTACCGACCTCGCAATCGACCGGGTACGAAATCCTGCAGCGCGACAAGAAATTCTCGCCCGAACTGCTGGTCGTGCCGATCGGAAGCATGGTCGCCTTCCCGAATCGCGATCCGTGGTTTCACAACGTGTTTTCCCTCTACCGGGGCAAGCGATTCGATCTTGGCCTCTATCAGGCGGGCGACACCAAGTCGGTGAGATTTGACAAACCCGGCGTCTCTTACATTTTCTGCAACATCCACCCGCAAATGGCGGCCGTGGTCCTAACGGTGCCCTCGCACTATTTCGGGCTGACGGACCATTCCGGGCACGTTTCCATCGCGGGTGTGCCCGATGGGCGCTATGGAATGCACGTCTGGTACGAAAATGCCGATCCGGCTGCGCTCGCAGGACTGGTGCGCAACGTGACGGTGAGCAATGAGGACCGTTCGCTGCCGACAGTGGCGATCCAGGTTGTACCGCATGATCTTCGTCAGCATAAAAACAAATACGGGCGGGACTACGACCCGCAAACGCTTGCGCCCAATTACTGATATTTTTTGGTAGCTGCACCGCGACGATGTGCGATTTGTTCTTAGGAGTTCGGAGGTATTCGAAAGAGAGATATGGAAACCGTTCTTGTAATCGAAGACAGCCGGGCGCTGCAGCGGACGCTGCAGCGCCTGTTTCAGGGCGATTCCTTGCAGGTGCGGATCGCGTCAGACGGCGCCGCGGCCCTTGAAATGTTCAAGAAACAATTGCCGGACGTCGTGATCCTCGATCTGAAATTGCCCCGGCTCTCGGGCAAGGAGTTGTGCCGCGAGTTCAAATCGCTTGCGCCGTCGGTACCGATCGTCGTCCTGAGCGCGAACGCCGAAGTGGAAGACAAAGTCGTGCTGCTCGAGTTGGGCGCAGACGACTACGTGACCAAACCGTTCAGCCCGCGCGAACTGCTGGCGCGCGCGCGACGGGCGATGCGGCGCGGCAAGCCGGGGCCGACGACTCGTACGATTTCAACGACCGTAGTTCCCTCGGCCGTAGCACACGAGACGCTAATTTTCGCCGATGTAGAGGTCGACTTCACAAGTATGGAAGCGTCGCGCGCCGGAAAGCCGCTCGCGCTCACCGCGCATGAATTCAAGTTGCTCAAATTCCTAGCGCTTTCTCCGGGACGCGTCGTCTCGCGCGAAGAGCTGCTCGACCAGGTGTGGGGATACGAAAACTATCCGACCACGCGCACGGTGGACAACTACATTTTGCGATTGCGGCAGAAGCTCGAACCCGATCCTTCGAGCCCGCAGTTTTTCCTGACGATTCATGGCGCAGGATACAAATTCGTGCCCGGAAATATTCCGGCCGCCGCGGAGCGATAACCACGACGATATGAGTATCACGGCTCGGCTCCAACTCCGAACGCAACTGCTGATCGCGGCCGTCGTCATCATCGCGGCGCTGACAGGGGCGATCCTCGTGATCGTCCGGCATACCGTTAATTCGGAAATTCGGCGCCAGGCCGCGCAGAGCGTGGATGCTTCGGTCCGGGCGTTCAAAAACGTGCAGACGCAGCGCGACGTGGAGCTTTCGCGTACGGCATCGTTGCTTGCCGAGTTGCCACCTCTGATGGCACTGATGACCACCGAGCACGCGCCGACGATTCAGGATGCTTCCGAACCTTTCTGGAGACTTGCCGGGAGCGACTTTTTCCTTCTCGCCGGCCCCAGCGGAAAAGTCACCGGATTTCATGTGAAGCGCCCCGGCTGGACGGCCGACCTTGCCGAAGGCGAGTTGGATAAGACTCTCAAACAGGACACCGAAGCGGCCTGGTGGTACGGCGACGGACAGCTTTACCGCGTGATTCTCTGCCCTATCGCAATCGGGCCGGATAACTCGAAGCGTATGCTCGGCACGATCGCGGTCGGCTACCAAGTCGATTCCACGCTTGCCGAGCAGCTTGCGAGCGTTTCCGGCGCGCAAATCGTGCTCGCCACGCCGGAAAAGGTGGTCGCATCGACGCTTCGGTCCGCGCAAGAGGACGGCCTGCAAAAATGGCTCGACGCGAGCGGTCCGCAGCCGCAGAGGGCGACGCAGGAAGTGGAGCTTGGCACGAGCCAGTACGAAGTGGCGTCGGTGCTGATCAACGGCGAATCGGCGGCTCCGATTCGCTGTTACGTCTTGGTATCACTCGATCCTTCGAATCAGTTCCTGCAGCAATTGAACCGAACGATTTTCGTACTCGGCATTTCAGCCGTTCTGTTGGCCACCGCGCTCCTCGGTTTTGTGTCGCGCACGATCACCCGGCCGCTGGAAAATCTGGTTTCAGGCGTACGGGCACTCTCTGCCGGCGACTACGCGTATTCGATTCAGCCGCGCGGCAGCAGTGAAGTCGCCGAACTTGGAAACGCGTTTTCGACCATGCGGGCCGAGATTCTCGCGTCGCACGAACAGCGTATCGCGACCGAGCGTATCGCTGCCGTCGGGCGCGCGGCCAGTTCGATTTCGCACGATCTGCGGCATTATCTCGCGGCGATCGTCGCCAACGCCGAGTTTTTGTTTGACGCGCGAGAGGATTCGGCGGGACGGCGCGAAATCTACGAGGAAATCCAGATTGCCTCCGAACAGATGACCGACCTGCTCGATTCCCTCCGCGAGCTCGCTCGCGGCGACCGCGCGATTTCGCCAGAGCACGCTTCGCTCGATCAAATCGTCCGGCGCGGAGCGAATTCCGTGCTCGCGCGGCCGGAGTGGCGCAATCGCGACGTTTCGATTCATGCGAACGGTGATATGGAGGGCGTGTTCGACCCACGAAAAATGGAGCGCGTCTTTTTCAATTTGATCTTGAATGCGTGCGAGGCCACATCGCAGCGCCTTGGGACGATTCGAGTGGAGATTGCTTCTTCACCGCAGACGTTTGAAGTGCGTGTGGCGGACGACGGTCCTGGAATTCCTCCGCCGATCCACAACGTCGTTTTCGAGCCCTTCGTAAGCGCGGGGAAACCGGGCGGAACAGGACTCGGACTCGCGATTGTGAACAAGATTGTTCGCGACCACGACGGTTCGGTGATTGTCGAGCGTACTTCCGACACCGGGACCGTTTTGCTGGTCAAATTGCCGCGCGCGCCGAAATCATTAAACGGTGGAGTGCCGGCGACGCTGGAAAGCCGCAACTGAATTTCCAATGCTGTGCCACGCGCCTTACGCGGCAAACTCGCGCCTACCTGCCGCGGTTGGAGCGGACGCTTCGTGAAGCAAGGTACGAAAGAGCATCGCAGCGAACAGTGCCAGTCCTGCCGACACAAACATCACGACAGGGTAACCGAAATGTAAGTATCCTGCGCCCGAAAGAGCTTCCGAAATCGCCTGTGAAAGTGAAATCACCAGAAACATCAAGGCCGATGCGCCGGTGCGCTCCTCCGGCAGCATGCGATCCATGAGCAGCGTGAAAATTCCCGGCTCGCTCATCCACTGAAACGCCGAAAAAACCGGAAACAGTATTGTCGCCGGTGCACTCGCGGGTGTGACTGCCAGCGCCACCAGCCCTATCGCCGCGGCAATTTGCGTCGAGACGATCCCATTGATCAGCCCGAAGCGCCGGAAGAGCAAAGGCGCAGCTAGCACGGCCAGCATTTGCACAAGCTGCGAAACCGAAAATATCGTGCCGACGTGCTCGGTGGCAATGTGCAAGTGCTGCGACAAATAGGCGTTTGCAAATGGCGAGAACGCACCGGTAAAGAAACTCCAGGCCGCCATCGCTGGAAGAAAGCGTAGGAGAAAGGGATTGCGCGGATAGAGCGCGCGGTTGTGGTGCGATATCGGAATAAAGCGTATGCGCGAGATGGGCCAAGTACCCAGCGCAACCAAGCCACATCCGAAAAGTATGGCAATCTGCTTGGCGTTGTTGGCGTTGGCGAGCGAGACGGCCGAGAGCCAGCCCGGCAGATGCCCACCAAAGAAACCGCCCAGCGTCCCGGTCGCGATGCCAGCTGCAAGAATCAGGCTGAAAGCGAAGGAACGATTTTCGCTTGTTGTGAGTTGCGCGACTGCCGGCGAAAGCCCGACGCCCCACAGAGAGGCACACGCACCACCAACAAGCGCGAGGCCAACAAGCAGTGCGACGCCCGTCATGGTTACGCGCAACGCACACACCGCGGCGAGAAGGGGAAAACATAAGAGCAACATCCGACGCAGGCCCATGCGATCGGCCAACACCCCGCCCAAAATCGTTCCGACGACGGCGCCGACCGAGGCGGCGCCCGTCACCAGTCCTATGAATTGCTCACGCAATCCGAGGTCGAGCAGGTAGAGGTTGTAGAGAAGGAAAAAGACGAACATGCCGAGCGCGAACAGGAACGACGCGCCGAACAAATTCCAATATCCGCCGCTGAGATTCTTGGTCGACAACCAGTAGCGCGCCCCATTCCACAGCGTCGGAAAAAACGACAGCCCCCTGGCACGCACGCGTAGAGCAAGATAGCGGCGATACTTTTCCCGAAGGGTGACCGGACGGGCGCCAGCACTCGGAGGGCCCAGCGCCTTGTCGCGATTTTCAAACGCCTTCAGCGAAACCGGACGACTTGGCACAAGTCGTTCGAAAACGACGGCGCGCCTGTCGCGGGCCGATTCAATCAGCGCCGTTTGGAGCCAAAGGCCCGCGGCCGCCCGGTCGAGCCCCCGATCGAAGATTGATCCCCCAAACCGTTCGAACCATTTCTGAACGGCAAGCGGCAGTTCGCGGACCGCTTGCGCAACCGGATCGCCAAACTGGCAGTCGAAGACGTCGCTCGCCACGCGAAATGCGATTGCTTCCATGCCGCGCAAGCGGTCGTCGTGCAAAACGGACCACGCACGCCAGAAGGCCTCGTCATTCGAACGAAGATGCAGAAACCGAGCCAGCTCATACAGCCTCTCGGGCGCTACGGCGTCGATGATGCAATCTCTTAGGACCTGCAGCGCGGAGTGGCCGAGATTGTCGACCATTGCGAGCGCAGGAAAGACCATTCCGTCCAAACTTCTCTCAGCGCGCCGCGCCCAGAATTGGTCCTCAACCCGCAAGTCGATGCGGTGCGATTTCCGGTCCCACAAGCAGTGGTGCAGTTCCACCGAAGGCGGCATCTCGGGATCGAAAAAATTGCCTTTCCAGTACCAGCCGTTCGCTCGGGACATCGCAGGCAAATGATCCGCGTTGACGCCCTTTTTGACTTCTTCCGGGACGTATGCAATGGCCAGAAGCGCTTCTTGCGCCTTCAAAATCGAGTCGGCGGGGCAGTAGAGATCGATGTCGGATTGCGCGTGAAAGCACGGATGGTCGGTGAAATCCGGCCATTGGGCGAAGCCCTTTATAACCATGTGCTCAGCCCCCGCATCGCGTATGACATCTGCAATCTCGGAATAGCGGGCCTTGAGTTTCTCAAGACGAGCGGCGTTGTCTGCGATGTGACGATCAATACGCAGGCGGACCCACTCGGGAAGATGTTCGCCACAGGTCTGGCGCAAAGGGATCGTCAGACGGATGAAGTGATGGTGCGTGAGAAGGAGCGTCCAATCCGCGCTCGCAAGCTTCCGCAAATCGCTTGCGCTTGGACTGGAGAAATTCAGAGCTTGGATTACGGCCTTCGCGTTCGCGGGCAGTTCATACATTCCACTGGCCTTCTCCCGCGGCCGCCAATTCGGCGGCGCGCGAGCCGCCTGACTCGACCATCGACTCGAGTTGCGCCACGGCCGCGCCCAAATCGGAATATTGCATTTCGAATATTTCGGCGGAGAGCAGGCGGTGCAAGGACGCTTTTTGATCCGCGCGCACCTCGCGGCTGCCGTAGCAAATGACACGTTCAAACCAGCGCAGGACGCTTTCTTTCGTGCAAGGCAAAAGCCGCACTGGTCCCCTGCGGCGCCGCAGGAAGACGACGAAATCGACCTGGCTTTCGTGGATCGTTTCGATTTGCGGACACTCAGAAGTTACCATCTCGATCGACAGCTCGCCGCGCAGGCGCCGGGTGATGCGTTGCTCGCGCAACTCGGGAAACAGTTTGGTCGCGGACGGGCGAAATCGCATCTGACGCGGATTGCCGATCACAACCCGGCCTTCGCGCTTGCGCACGAGGTGGCTCGAGTCGTCGGTAAGAAAACTCCAGCCGTTCTTCGTACAAGCGTACGTCAGCGAGGACTTGCCGGCCCCGGAATCTCCGCAAAGAAGTACACCGCTTCCGCGATAGCTGACGCAGGCGCCGTGGATCGGTGTCAAATAAAGCGGCACGGCTGTCATCCAAAAACACGCTTCGAGGAAGTGGTAGCGGAAGTGGGAGCGATTTGCGACCGCGCCCTGCGTGAGCCAGCCGAAGGCGAAGCTCTTGCTCACATCCAAAATGAGGAAGTTTTGCGGATCGGAAATGTAGGCGATGAGATGGCCCTGCCCTTTTGCGCGTGGTAAACGGGGAGAGCGGGTGGACGTCCCTTCGAGCACGCCGATTCGAAATCGAATTGGCGGTACGTCGAAGCGCTTCTCAAACCGTTTCCAACTCTCCTCGGCGGCAAGGATTACTTCACGGGAGTTTGTCGCGATCTCCAAAGGGAACCCCATGGGATAAAGCGAGCTCGTCAGTGGAAGCCCGCGATCAAAAAACAGCGGGTCTTCCTCGTGGGAACTCGGCGCTATGGTCACTCCCGGTTGTTCTGTGTCCGCGACCCCGATCATGATTCCTCTTTTCGCCGAATGCCGTAGCATTCGCGCCGTCAAAAGCTCGCCTTCAACGCGAGTTGAATAAGCCGCGGATTCTCCGCCGTGGAAGAGATCACGCCAAACGCCGGACCGGCTGAAAAATCGCTCACCGGCAGGCCAAAATTCGGTGTGTTCGTAAAATTGAAGAACTCGGCGCGGAATTGCACTTTCGCGCGCTCGTGGATCGGGAAGTTTCTGGCGACTCCGAGGTCGAGGTTGTGCTGCGCGGGACCGCGGGCAATTCCCTCTCCGCAGTTTCCGAATCCGGTGCCGTCTCCGATGGCCGGAGCGCTGGTAAACGCTGCCGGGTTGAAAAAACCCTGCAGGCGAGCCGTCATCGAACCGTTCGAAACGGGATTCGCACCGGTACACTCGGCCAGGTTCGTAAAGACGAGGTTTCCGTAGACGCTTCCCGCCCCGGAGTCGGTGACCGTGATCGGCAATCCCGACTGTTCCACCATCACGCCAGAGAATTGCCAATTCGAAAGCATCTGGCGCAACGCTTCCGGACCGCGGTGCGGGTTCGGAGTTTCGTAGGAAAAGCTCAGTACGAAGCGATTCGTACGGTCGTAGGACGCGGGACCATAAGCCTGGCGCGGCTTGGTCTGGTCCCCGTTTGTGAATCCAACGTCGAACGCAGACGTTTCCTGGACGACGTATCCAAGCGCCCTCGACCAAGTGTAACTGCCAAGCAGTGACAGTCCGTTGCCGAGGCGCTTGGTCACGCTTTCCTGCAACGAATTGTAATTGGCGTTAAAGGTCGTACCGCATGTATACGCGCCTTGTGCAATGCCCTCGAACGGCAGCCGCTGCGCGATATTTTCGACGGTCGTTGTCGTCTGCCCGCTCACGGGATTTTGCGGCGTGGCAAGCAAGGCCTGGTTGAACTGGGTGCAGCCGGTGACGTGAGCCGTCGACGAGCCGGCGTAGGCCGTTTCCCAAAGCAGAGTCGGCTTGATCTCGTATTGAATTCCGAGGCTGTATTCCTGGGCCGCGGGACTTCGCATCTGCCGCGTGACTGCCGCGATCTTGATCGCGCTGTCTGGTGTGCGGGGAAGAAAAATGGGATAGGCCGAATCCGGCGGCAGCGGAGGCACGAAAGGTTGCTGCAACGTGGCCCCTGCGTTCTGAGCGCCTTGCAGCATTTGCGTGACGGCCAACGGCGGCTCGCCAACGTCCTGTTCGGCCAGGTCGCCGGAAAGGCGCTGGTAGTAAATACCATAACCTCCGCGCAGCACGAGTTTCGGGCTATCGGTCAGGCGATATGCGAATCCGACACGCGGACCAAGATCCTTGTAATCCGGATTCCAGTAGCCCTTGCCGCTCGTCCGCAGAACGCCGGCAGGTATCGTGCCCTTGAGGTTCGACGAGACAACGAATCCGCTGAAGCTTCCCGACGCAGGCACTTGCTGAGTCGCAATGGTAGGATCGAAATTCGAGAGCCGCCCATCAATTTCGCTCGGCGGACCAAAATATTCATAGCGAAGCCCCGCGTTCGCCGTAAGCCGGGGCGTCAAATGCACGTCGTCTTGAACGAAACCGCCGAAGTCCGTGTAGCGCTCGTTCTTCGGGAAAATTCCGGATGCGCCGACGCTCTGAAAAATGTTGCTTACCGGGCTGCCGTTTTGAGCGGCACTCTCGCCCAGCAGGAAATCCGGGAACGAATTGATGAGCAGGAATCCGGTCGTTACGTACGGAACGTCGAGCGCCAACTGATGGCGCTTGGCCTCAAAGCCCGCCCGCACGTTGTGCTTGCCGCGAGTGAGAGAGACGGTGTCCTGCCACGTAAACGTGTTTGTATTCTGGAAATATTGCGGCTGGCCGGCTGGGCCGATGAAAAACAGGCCGTTGATATCGATCTGCGGCATTTGAATCAATCCGGCCGGTGAAGCGATGCCGGATTGGGCCGCTGTGATGGCGTTGACGCTCGTCGCAAAACCGTGAAAGCGCATATAGCCAAAGCGAGCGACGTTTACCAGGTTCGGAGTGAAAACGTGCGTATCGGAGACGACCAGCATGTCGTTGCGGTCCGTCTCCTGGCTTCCCCAGCCAGGCACGTCCGCCGAAAATGGCGTGAATGGCTCGGAAGTTTCATTGCGCGCATGGAAATAGCGCCCGGCAAGCTGATTTGACCGAGAGATTTTCTGATCGAGATTCGTGGTGAACTGATCCTCGCGAAAACGCGCGGGGATCGAATAAGTGGACTCGCCGACGCCGCTCGAAAGAATCGTTTGCGGAGTCGGAATCGCGTACGTGCCATCCGGTAGTTTGAAATTCAGGAGAGTGAACGCGGCCGGATTGATGTTCGAACCATCGTTGGCGACCGCTGCGCCGCCGGAAAATCCCGTTTGACCTCCAAACAGACGCCCCAGCTCGGCGCGCGAACGATCATCGGTGAGCGGCGGCAAAAGTGCGCTGGCAAGCGCCCCGGTCGCTTCACCGTTTCTCTGCGTCGTGCCCTGATACGACGCGAAGAAATACGTCTCTGTCTTTTTGACCGCCGGGCCGCCGAGCGTCGCGCCAAACTGGTTTTGCTTGAGCACCGCGCGCGGTTGTCCGTTCTGATTGAGGAAATAATCATTGGCATTGAGATCGTCGTTGCGCAGAAACTCCCAGGCGCTGCCGTGAAACTGTGATGTTCCCGCTTTGCTCGTGAAGTCGACATTGGCGCCGATGACGCGGCCGTATTCGGCCGTGTATTGCGCCGTCTGGACCTTGAATTCCTCGATGGTGTCCGGTGCCGGAACCCCGAGACCGACCTCGGACTGGAACCCGCTCGCCGAGTTCTGCGCGATATTGTTGGCGTCAATTCCATTGAATTCGAAATTGTTCTCCGTCGCGTTCGAGCCGTTCGAAGAGACGTTCTGGTTGTTGCGGCCCAGCTCGGCGGCGTTGGCGAGCTCCACTTCCACACCTGGTGAAAGCCCTAGAATCTGGGTGAAATTTCGATTGGCCAGCGGCAGTGCGACGATCTGTTGTTCACCAACGACGCGGCCGAAAGCCGGGCTTTCGGTCTGCGCGAGTTCCGGCGTGGCGAAAACGATCACCTCGTTCGCCGCCGCACTCACCAGAAGATGAATGTCGAACTTCGCCGTCTCCGACACGGTGACTGACACGTCGGGCACGATCTCCTTGTTGAACCCATGCGCCTCGACACTCACCGAGCACGCGCCCGGCGGAAGAAGGTAGACGCTGAAGGTGCCGTCAGCAGCAGTCGCCGTCGTGCGGGAAATATTTGCTTCCTCACAGACGACCGAAATAGAGGCGTTGGCAACAACCGCGCTGGAGGGGTCGAAAACGGTTCCGGTGATTGCGCCTGTTCCGGGCGCTTGCGCGACTGCAACGAACGGCCATAAACAAAGGAACAGCGTGGAGATGGGCTTTCCAAGCCGGTGAATCTGGATTCGCACAGATCGATGCACGTTTTCCCCCAAGAATTTATTTTCTGCGGCCGAAGTTCGAACGATTCGAAGCATCACTGTTCTTCTCGATCGCGGTGAGCATAGAGACGCGAGCGCAAACAGTTGTCGTGAAGATGTCGCACGGTTGTAAAAGTTCACGCCGACAGTGGCGGCGAGTTGCAACACACTCGTGCAACAAGCTCGCGTGCGGCGACTGCTCGCAAAATCAGGAGGGACACGAAGATTACCGATTTTTGACATCACCGGGACATACCGCGCCGCGCGCGCGACTACATTGCATCCTGCAAGCGAGGCGGTTCGCTTGAGAAGTCACGGGAAGAGTTGTGCGGGGCACGACGAAACATTGGAACGCATTTCCGAATTTTGCTGGCGCTCGTGTAACGGCCGTGTGCGCTGCAATAGCTACAGGAACGCTGGGAGTTTGTCTGTTCGCCGGCGCGCAACAGCAACGCGCGGCGGACACTTCTACACCGCTGTCGCCTGCTGATCTTTCGCAGCAGAATATGGATTTCGTTGGCGCCTCGCCTTCGCAGATCAAGGATCTTTTGCTGCAAGCGCCGGGGTTGATGGTCGAACTGAAGCGGTGGGTCGCCCAAGACGCAACCAATCACGGCCAGGTGATTGGAAAACCGGACGTAACTGACGCTGCGATCTTCGACCGGCTGGAAAATGACCCGGAATTCTGCTCTGCTGCGACGCGGATCCTTCAGCAATTCGGCTATCTGCTCCCTGAAGTCAATCCGAATTCACCGATGGGCAAGCAGCAAGAGCTGCTGATTCAAGAGCGCGTAAAATTGATCGCACAGCAAGAGGAACAGGAGCAGCAGCGGCTTCTACAAGCTTCCCTGGCAGCACAGGCCTGCGCGAACCCTTCCGATCCAACGCGTCAGAATTGCCCTGATCAGCAGACAACGCAGATCCCAGCGCTCATTGCGCGTCCGTCATACGGACCTGTTTCGGCGCCGCAGCAAGCGCAGCCCGGCGAATTTCCTACGCAGCCCTCTGTGCCCACTTTGCCGCCGATCGGCCTGGGTTCGTTGCAACGGGCGAGCCTGACGCAAAATTCCGACCAATCTGGCGCGGGCCTCGCGATGCTTGGCCTTGCGCCTTCAACCGATATTGCACAAGCGCTTTCCAATCCAGATTCGCTTGGTTCAAACGCGTCGTTATTGCAAAGACTGAGAAGTACTCAACTGGGCGGCGGTCTCGCTTCGTCCTTATTGCCCGGCGGGACAGATCTTACATCGCTACTTCCGAGCGGCACGGATCTTGCATCGCTCTTCGCGGGCGCAGGCGCAAGTACGTTGCCAGGCGATACACGGCCGCCAAGCGCCATCGACACTGTTTCACCTGCCCATCCTTTCGGCTCGCCGATGCTGCCGAACGATTCGTTTCTATCGGCGAATCAAGTCGCTGCGGCTGAGCCGCGAATGATTCGCGCGTCGAGCCCTTATAAGGACATCCCGTCGCTCTACGACATGTACCTGCAAGCCTCGCCGCGACCAACGGAACCGAGGCGCTTTGGCAGCCAAGTATTTGAAAACGGCACGCGCGATCCCCAATTGATCCCGACGGATTTGCCGGCAGGCCCCGACTATGTGGTCGGCCCGGGCGACGGACTTTCCATCGATTTGTGGGGTGGTGTTTCGCAACGCATTTATCGCACCGTCGATCGAGAAGGACGCATCGATCTTCCGGAGGCTGGACCTCTGCTTGTGAGCGGCAAGAACCTCGAGCAGATTCAGCTGGACATGCAGTCCGTGATGCGGCACGTCTATCGCGATGAGTCCGCCGACGTTTCCCTCTCGCGCTTGCGCACGATTCGCGTCTACGAAGTGGGCGACGTGACGAACCCCGGCGCGTACGACATCAGCTCTCTTTCCACGCCCCTCAACGCGCTGTTCGCCGCCGGCGGACCGACACCGCAGGGATCGTTGCGCATCGTGAAGCACTATCGCGGCGACCAGCTAGTGGAGGAAGTCGATCTTTACGACTTGCTCCTTAGGGGCGTGCGAAGTGGAATGGCGCGGTTGGAGAACGGCGACACGGTGCTTGTGCCGCCGCTCGGTGCGCAGGTCACGGTTGAAGGCATGGTGCGGCGCCCGGCAATTTATGAGTTAAAAGACGAAAAGTCGCTCTCCGCTGCGCTGGAGCTTGCGGGCGGCCTGCTGCCCGCCGCAACGCTGCGCCACATTGAAGTTCAGCGGCTGGTTGCGCACGAAAAGCAAACCATGCTGAGTCTTGATTTGCCGGAAGGCGACGGCAGGGCGGACATCACGCGCAAACTCGACTCCTTTCAAATACAAGACGGCGATCGTATTCGCATTTATCCCATCGCGCCCTACAACCAGGATGCGGTTTATCTTGAAGGCCACGTTCTGCGACCGGGCCGCTATTCGTATCGCGAAAACATGCGCGTCACGGACTTGATCGGCTCTTTCAAAGACCTTTTGCCCGAGCCCGCGACGGAATATGCCGAGATCATTCGACTGAACCCGCCTGACTTTCGCCCGAGCGTTGAAAGCTTCAGCATCGCGGACGTGTTGCACGATCCTGCAGACGCGCCGATGCTCAAGCCCATGGACACGATCCGTGTCTTCAGTCGCTACGAGTTTCAGGATCCACCTACTGTTTACGTCGCCGGAGATGTGCGCGACCCGGGAATGTATCCAACGTCGGGACAAATTCACGTGGCTGATGCGGTGCATCTCGCCGGCGGTCTTGCGCCCGACGCAAGCGTGGACGACGCGCAGGTGTTTCGCTATCTTCCTGACGGCGAATCAAAAATCTTCAGCGTGAATCTTGCCTCGGCCCTCTCCGGGAATCCTGTGGCGAACATCGTCCTCGAATCGCGAGACCGGCTGCTCATTCACAAGAGCCCTCAAGCGATTCAGCCGGCGACCGTGTTGGTTCAGGGCGCGATTGGCAAGCCCGGGCGCTATCCGCTCACGACAAACATGACCATCGCGGATTTGATCCGCGTTGGCGGCGGGCTGAAACCGAGTGCGGATACGACGACTGCCGACCTCACGCATTACGCGTACTCGCCGGGCCAGGATCCCAAACTCACGGGCGATCATCAGCCCGTCCCGATCGCAGCGGTGCTTTCCGGCGACGCCAATTCCAATATCGCGGTCCACAACGGCGACGTCCTCACCATTCGCGAACTGCCTGGATGGAACGATATTGGCGCGTCAATCACATTGAATGGTGAAGTAAAACACCCAGGCACCTATGGAATTGAGCCGGGCGAGCGATTGAGTTCAATCATCGAGCGCGCCGGCGGTCTGCAACCTGACGCCTACCCTTATGGAGCCATGCTGCAACGCACCGAGGTAAAAGACCTTGAGACCAAGCAGCAAGACCAGTTGATCTTGCGATTGAAGGATGAGAAATCGCAACTCGACTTGCTGCCGGAAAACGACGACCAAACGAGAAAAGCAAAAGTCGAAGCGATCCAGCAGTTCCAGCAGACAGTAACGCAATTGAGCACGAATCCTCCGGTCGGGCGCGTTGCGATTCAAATTTCATCGAGCATCGATCGCTGGAAGAACACGCCGGCAGACCTGGAAGTACATGCGGGTGACACGCTGACGATTCCGAAGCGGCCCGGCTACGTGATGGTCTCCGGTCAGGTTTTCAACCAGACTGCGCTTTCCTATCGTCCGTCACGCAGCGCGAAGTGGTACCTGAGCCAAGCCGGCGGACCTACGCCGCTTGCGAACAAGAAAGCGATCTTCGTTGTGCGCGCGGATGGCTCAGTGATTAGCGCGAAGCAGAGTCTGTTGAGCGGGGACGGCCTGGATTCTGTGCTCCGGCCGGGAGATACAGTGGTCGTGCCGGAACGAGCAGTTGGCGGTGGTCAGAATTGGCAGAACCTCTTCACCGCCGCGCAATTGGCGACTTCGATCGCGAACACCGCGTTTCTCATAGCGCACTACTGATGGAGCGCAACTGTTCGCGGTATCGCCAAGATCATCGCTCTCGTATCTCGACGCTCCCCTCATGTGCCCAGAACAAGGTTATGTCGCCACCGCGGAATCTAGCGTTTTGGCGGACTAGACAATGAGCGAGATGATTAAAACAGACGAAACCCTCGCCGATCACTTCGAAACTGAGGTGGTTTACGGCGAAACCGCCAGCGTGGCCGCCGCGCGCCGCCGCGCCATCGCGCGTCTCGAGCTGCTTTGGGAGCAACGGAAATTTCTTCTCAAGATGGCGCTTGGCGGAATCGTCTTGTCACTTGCGATCGCACTTCTCTGGCCGCCTCTCTACGAATCGAGCGTCGCCCTGATGCCCCCTGACGAGCAGAACGGCTCCGGCCTCGCCGCACTCGCCACACTCGCGGGCCGCGCAACCGGAACGAACGCACTCACCGGGCTCGCCAGTAGCCTTCTCGGCGCAAAAACCACGGACGATCTCTTCATTGGCGTGCTCCGAAGCCGGACAGTTGCCGGCGCGATCGTCACGAAATTTGATTTGCACAAGGTCTATAAGACCAAGCTCTGGATCGCAACCGCGAAGAGACTCGCGACGCGCACGAAAATCACCGAAGACAAAAAAAGCGGGATCATCACCATAGTCGTGAGCGACCGCAGCCCGCAGCGTGCGGCTGGAATCGCGCAAGAATATGTCAACCAGCTCGATTGGGTAATGGCGCAGCTCAACACGTCGTCCGCGCACCGCGAGCGCGTTTTTCTCGAAGGCCGCCTGCAAGAGGTAACCGGCCAGCTCGAAATCGCCGAGAAAGACTTCAGCGCTTTCGCCAGCAGAAATGCCGCCCTCGACATCCCCGAACAAGGGAAGGCGATGGTCGAAGCCGGCGCCGAGCTCGAAGGCCAGCTCATCGCAGCGCAAACCGAAGTTCAAGGCATGAAAGAGATCTACGCGGACGACAACGTGCGCGTGCGTGCCATGGAAGCACGCGTCCAGGGATTGCAACAGCAGATCGAGAAGCTCGGCGGCACCCCCGGGCAGGCGAACGGAAACATCACCAACGACGCGCTCTATCCTTCAATTCGCAAGCTTCCGCTGCTTGGCGTTCAATACGCAGACTTGCTGCGCGCCACGAAAGTCCAGGAAGCGGTGTTTGAAGTTCTCACGCAGGAATACGAGTTGGCGAAAGTTCAGGAAGCGAAGGAAATTCCGAGCGTCAAGGTGCTCGATGCGCCGAATATCGCCGAAAGAAAGTCCTCTCCGCCGCGGCGCGTCATTACGATTGTCGGCACGCTGCTCGCCTTCGGCGGCGGCGCTTTCTGGATTCTCGCCACGGACCGTTGGCGCCGGATCGATCCGCGCGATCCGAGGAAATCGTTCGCCGCGCGCGTGTACCTGGACTTGCTTCGCGACTTGCCGTGGATCGATCGCAAAGCAAAAAAGCACAGTCCGATCACCGATGAGGAGTTGCGCTCCTAATGGGCGGACAGAGCCAGTTCGTCGCTCGCGGGCCCTCCGCGCTCTTCTCGGCAACAGTGGCTCGGAGCTCTCCTCAATCTTCGGTTCCGCGTTCGTCTGAATCGTTTCCAAACTCTGCTTTACCGGATCCCGTCGAGAAAAAGAATGGCGAGCAAGCCGCTCAGCGCCCGCAAAAGACGTTCCGTGGGCGGCACGTCCAAATTCTTTACGGGCTCATCGACATTTGCTTTGTCGTTTTCGATGGAGCGCTCGCGTTCCTTCTTCGGTTCCCGCCGGCAAATCTGCGGACCGTGTTCGCTCCGTCAAGCCTCGTGGGAATGGACAATCGCTACGCAGGGTTTCTGCTGCTTTATGTCGGACTGATCGTTCTTTTTTGCCAAGGACAACGTTTGTATCGAACGCCGCTCGAGTTGTCGCCCTCGGCCGAGGCGCTCTCTGTGGCCAAGGCAGTTTCGTTCGCGACGCTGCTTCTTGTAGCCTTCGTCTATTTGTCTGGAGCCAGGATCGTCTCGCGCGGCGTCGTCGCGATCGGCGTGCTTCTGAACATTGCCGCTCTCTCCGGCTGGCGCTATGCAAAGCGGCGATTCATCGCGGGCCGGATCGAGCGTGGCGTCGGGACGCGGAATGCGCTCGTCGTTGGCGCGGGCCAAGTCGGCCAGTCGCTCGCGCAGCTGCTGCAACAAAACAAATTGCTCGGCTACCGGTTTGTCGGGTTTCTTGACGCCAATCCAGCCGGTGACCAGACGCTGGGCCGCGTCGAAGATCTCTCTCGCGTGGTGCGGACCGAATTTGTAGATGAGATTTTTGTCACCATCCCTACCGAGCGCGAAATGGTGAAGCACATCGCGTTCGCCGCGCGCCGACATCGCATTGCCGTCAACGTGATTCCCGACCTCTACGATGGCCTCGCCTGGAACGCGCCGCTTCATCGCTTGGGCGAGTTTCCTGTGATTCGGCTGCAGGAAGCGCGGACTCCCCGCCCCGGCCGCATCGCAAAGCGCGTGATTGATATTTGCCTCTCCTCCATCGGCCTGATTTTTTGCGCGCCGCTGCTCGTCGCGCTGACCATCCTCATACGCTGGGACTCACCCGGACCCGTCTTCTATCGCTCGCGGCGCGTTGGCCGCAAAGGCCGGGTATTTTCTTGCTACAAGCTGCGTACGATGGTCGCCAACGCCGACGACCTCAAGGATTCTTTGCGAGATCGCAATGAACGCGAAGGCCCTTTTTTCAAAATAGACAACGATCCGCGTGTGACGCGCACCGGCACATTTCTTCGGCGATACAGTCTCGACGAGTTACCGCAACTGTGGAACGTCTTCGTCGGCGATATGAGCCTCGTCGGCCCGCGCCCGCATCCAATCGACGACTACAAGCAATACGATCTCGATCATCTGCGCCGCCTTGAAGTGAAGCCCGGCATTACAGGCTTGTGGCAGGTGACTGCGCGCCGCGATCCTTCGTTTGAGCGAGGCATCCGGCTCGATCTCGAGTACATTGAAAATTGGAACCTGCGACTCGATTTCCGAATCATGTTGCGGACTTTGGCGAGCGTGGCCCGCGCGGAAGGTTGCTGAGAGGATTTCGATGCCGGCAGCCCAACCAGCCCTCGAAAAACTGCTCGGCGAAAGCGATTCTGGCGAATCTGCGTTTGCGATTCCGACGCGAGACCAGGTGCGCGTTTGGGGCGCAAGATCGTTTGTATCGCTGCTGGATCAGGGGCTCACGTCCGCCGCGGGATTCGTCGCAAACGTCTTGCTTGCGCGATGGATGCCGGCTGCCGAATACGGCGCTTTCGCCGTCGCGTTTGCCGGGTATCTTTTTCTCACGCTATTTCACAACGCGCTCCTGCTCGAGCCTCTGAGCGTAATCGGCCCTGCGCGTCACGTGGCACATCTTGGCGAATATTTCCGCGCTCAGTTGCGCGTCCATGGCGTGCTCGTCTGGCCCCTCACGGCGATTACGCTCGCCGCGGCTTTGATTCTCTTGCAATTTGCGGTGCACACCCCTTTGGTCGGCGCACTGATTGGTGGGGGGTTCTCGCTGCCGCTACTTCTAATGCTCTGGCTCACCCGGCGCATGTGCTATGTTCTGCAACGCCCTTTGATCGCCGCGCTCGGAAGCGGCCTCTATTTCGTTTTCTCTTTGGCGGCGATTGTTGCTCTGCATGCCGTCGGGCAGCTTACTCCATTCGCGTCGTTTATCGCACTCGCCCTCGGCAGTTTAATTGGATCCTTGGTTATCTTCCGCAAAGTGATTGCGAACAATCGGCCCGATAAGCGCGATGCGCGTGTCTCCTGGCGAAGCGCGCTCGCCGAAAACTGGACGTACGGTCGTTGGGTGATCGGCAGCGCACTGTTCTACGCAATTTCGACTCTCACGCAAACTTTTTTCACCGCGGGCGCTCTCGGCCTGAGCGCTGTAGGCATTCTTCGCGCGATGCAGGTGCCGTCTCAAGCGATGACGCAAATCATCGCGGCCATCGGCCTTGTTGTTCTGCCAGCGCTTTCCTACGATTTCGGACGCGGGCAATACAAACGTCTGCGGCACAACGCATTTATTGTCAGTACGACTCTTGGCATCACGGCGACGGGCTTCGCTCTTTGCATGGTGCCCGGCGAGTGGCGCTTCGAGTCGGTGCTCTACGGCGGCAAGTACGTCGCGTACGCTCGCTTGATCCCGCTACTCGCCTTAATCCCCGTTTGCAACGGCCTCTGCACGGGTTACTCGATGGCGCTGCGCGCATCGCAAAAGCCGCACTATGACCTGATCTCGAACGGTGTTGCGTCAGCCGTCGCGCTCATCTCAACGATTCCGTTCGTCCGCCATTGGGGTGTGGCCGGAGCAGCAATCAGCATGGTGCTGAGTTTTGCGGTAATGAATCTGGTGACGCTCATTTTCTTTCTGCTTCAGGCGAACGACAAAACCCAACAACTGCAAGCTATGGAGGCCGAGGCGCGCTCGTTTCCCGGCGTCGCGTTGGAAGACGATGTATAAGCGCCTGCTCGTCGTCATCATTTTCGCTACGAGCGCTTTTGTCGACGCGCCAAGCTATCTCGACGTGGGCCCGCTCTCGCTTCAAGGTATCCTCACGCTGCTGTTCGCGGTTGCGGTCGCCTGTCTTGTCGCGGCGCGCGCGCACGAGTCGTGGCCCGCGTTGCTGCGGCTCTGGCCCCTTTCGTTACTTTTTCTCTTTTCTCTGGGCCAATTCGCATTCCAGCATGCATCCGCGCAAGGCGTGCAAACGCTTTGCATGCAGTGGATTTTTCTTGGCCTTGTAGTTCTGATGACCGCAGGCGAGGAGGAGGATTTCTTCGAGCCGGCCGTCCCCCGCATGCTCGAACGCGCCTCTCTTTTTGGCGCGCTAATTTATATTCTCGTCTTCGCGTTCCAGGGATATGGAAACGACCAAATCGGGGCGATCTCCTTCATCGCCGCACGTTCCTTTGCGTTGTTTGCCTTGCTCGGCGTCGCTTGGTTTCTCGCGAAGTGGGCTGCCGGTTCAAAAGCGAGCTTTTGGGTGGCGCTCGGAATCATCGTCTTGATCGCACTCAGCCTTTCGCGCGCTGGACTCGTCATTGGCGTGTTGCTCATCCCGCTTTCGCGCTTTCGTATACTTTCGCGCAAACACCTTATCGGGCTGCTCGCGATCTCATTGGTAGCCCTTCTCGGATTGTCGTACTTGATTTTCTCGATTGATGCATTGCGCACGCGGTTCCTGGGAACCAACACGATCAGCGACTACGTCGCCGGCCAAGCGTCTCTCGACACCAGCGGACGCCTCGATGCTTGGGCCGTCACGCTCAGCTCATATGTGGAATCGCCATTGATCGGAAAAGGTCCCGGCAGTGCAAACGATCTCATGGACGATGAGCTCTCCAGCCTTCACCTGGGCCATCCACTCAACGAATACCTTCGCTTTTTACACGACGAGGGAGCCGTCGGACTTTTCCTGCTGCTCGTGGGATGGATCCAAGTGCTTGCTCTCTGTCGCCGTGCTTATGTCAAGAGCCTCGAAAATAATTCCGGCAACGCAACGATTCGTTCGGCGGCCTTTCTTGCATTTGTGGGCGTTTCGCTAGGCATGATTACAGACAACACGACTTCCTACGTTTTCGTGATGGGCCCCGTGGGCATACTCGTGGGTCTCAGCCTTCGTTCGCTGATGAAAATCGAAGCGCGCGCGGTGACCACTGAACCAGAGCCCCGCCCAACGCTTTTTCCGGCACCATCAGCGGCTTTTGCTTCGAAGAGATGAGTCATGAAAATTCTCCTCGTGCACAATTCGTATCGGATCCCGGGTGGTGAGGATGCCGTCTTTGAAAATGAACAATCGCTCCTCCGATCGGCCGGTCATCGCGTCTCGACCTACACTCGCCACAACGACGAAATTCTGGACTACAGCGGCTTGGAAATGGCGAGCCTCGCGCCGCGAACCATCTGGGCGTGGGACAGTCTCCGCCAGATGCGCAGGCAAATCGCGAGCGAACGGCCGGATGTCGCCCATTTTCACAATACGTTCCCACTGATTTCCCCGTCGGCATATCTCGCCTGCCGTGAAGCGGGCGTTCCTGTCGTCCAAACGCTTCACAATGCGCGCCTGCTTTGCCCGGTCGCGACTCTCTATCGAAACGGCACCGTTTGTGAAGCATGCGTCGAAAAGTCGATCCCGTGGCCTGCGGTCGTTCATGGATGCTATCACCACTCGCGACTTCAAACCGGAGTCGTCGCGGCGATGCTCGCCGTCCACCGTCGTTTCAAGACGTGGCAAAAGCTTGTTGACCGCTACATCGCCTCCACGGAATTCTTCGCGCGAAAGTTCGTCGCGGCAGGAATTCCCGCCGACCGCGTCTTTGTCAAACCTCATTTCGTCGCACGAAGCCGTCAGAAACTATCGCGACTTCGCGATTACGCGCTCTTCGTCGGCCGTCTCGCTCCCGAAAAAGGTGTGAATACGCTACTGGAAGCGTGGAAGCACACACCCGCGATCCCTCTCAAGATTCGAGGAGACGGTCCGCTCTTGCCTCTGGTGAAGGAACGAGCTGCCGCCGACTCGCGCATTGCAGCGATCCCGCGGCTTGGCGAAGACTCGCTGACGCACCTCTTTCAGCAGGCACGCTTTCTTGTCTGGCCGTCGGAAGGCCTCTACGAAACGTTTGGCCTCGTCGCTATCGAAGCCTTTGCCTGCGGTGTCCCCGTAATCGCGTCGAACGCGGGCGTGATGCAAGAGATGGTCCGCGACGGAATCACCGGCCTGCACTTCAAGAGCGGCAACGCCATCGACCTCGCGGCCGAAGCCGAATGGGCCTGGTACCATCCCGAGGAGATGGATGCGATGGGTCGCGCAGCCCGCTTGGAATACGAGTCGAAGTACACGCCCGAGCGCGGCTATCAGATGCTGATGGAAATCTATCGCTCGGCCATCGAAGCGCGCGGAGGCGCGACATCTTCGCAAAAGTCCGAGCCGATCAATCTGGCCGTTTCTTCCTGAGTGAACCGGCAAATGAACAGGACCGACCTCGACGCAACGCCCGATCAGCGAGCAAACGCAAAGTTCCGCGTGCTTGGCGTAAACGTTGATGCGGTCCAGATTCCGGAGGTAATCGCGCGCATGGAATCGTGGATTGCCGAACGAGGCGCCTCCCATTTCATCGCAGTCACGGGAATGCACGGTGTCACCGAGGCGCAGCGCGATCCCGGCTTTAAGCGAATTCTGAACGGCGCCGATCTGGCCGTTCCCGACGGCATGCCGCTCGTCTGGCTCGCACGCCGGCGCGGGATTCAGCTCGAGCGCAGAGTATACGGCCCGGAACTAATGACCGATTTCTGCGGGCAGACCGTGGCCAAGAGTTATCGCCACTTTCTCTACGGCGGAGATCCCGTCGTCGCCGGTCATCTTGCCACCGTGTTGCAGGAACGTTTTCCAGGTATCCTGATCGCCGGAGTTTACTCGCCACCGTTCCGACCGCTCACCGAAGCCGAAGAAACCGAAATCACGAATCGCTTAAACCATAACTCGATCGACGTGCTTTGGGTCGCGCTCGGCTGTCCACGGCAGGAGCGCTGGATGCACGTGCATCGCGACAAACTTCGCGTGCCCGTAATGGTGGGAGTCGGCGCCGCATTCGACTTCATCGCCGGTGCCAAAAAGCAGGCGCCTCGCTGGATGCGCGAATGCGGCCTCGAATGGCTCTTTCGTCTCCTGCAGGAGCCACGCCGCCTTTGGCGTCGCTACCTGGTCTACGGCTCTGAGTTCGCATTCCGCGTGATCCTGGAACAGCTTGGCCTTCACCGCCCAGATTGAACGCGTCATCCTCGCGTGTCACGGGAAATTCACACACTTTGCCGTACAATCTTGCACCGAACTCACACCCACAATCACCTGCTACGCAAAGGAGACCCTCGCCGATGGCTTGCAACGCTGAAATGCTGAAGAGCGTCCCTATCTTTTCTTTGCTCGATGACGACGAAACCGAAGTCCTCGCCCAACAGGTCGACATCCGCACGTTCGCGCCTCGCGAGCGCATCTACAAAATCGGCGATCCGGGCGGGCCGGCATACGTTTTGATCTCAGGCTTGGTGCGCGTCACGACGGTCGACGAAGATCATCAGGAAGTCGTAGTGGATGAGCCGGGCAAAGGCGACTTCTTTGGCTTCGCCTCGATGCTCGACCAAACCGCACACCAAACCAACGCCATTTCAGTCGAGCAGAGCACATGCCTTGAGATTTCTCGCGACGACATCGAAGCTTTGCTCCTGCGCAAACCCCACGCAGGCATGGACCTGCTCAGTACTCTCGGCCGCCAGTTTCACGCGTCGCAGGCACTCGTGCGCAATCGCGCTGGCCGCAACCCCAACGAAGTGATCGAAGAACAGGCGACGCGGGGAGAGCAAATCGCGGATGTGGTTGCGGGTTTCGGCGGTTCATGGACGTTCATCATCATCTTCGGCATCGCGATAATCAGCTACGCAATCACCAATATCGTTCTCCGCAAGCGCGCCTGGGATCCCTATCCGTTCATCCTTCTCAACCTGTTCCTTTCGATGCTTGCCGCGATTCAGGCGCCCGTCATCATGATGAGCCAAAATCGTCAGGATAAAAAAGACCGCCTTCGCAGCGAACTCGATTTTGACGTCAACCGCCGCGCGGAGGCCGAAATCAAGAACGTGGCCCAAAAGCTGCATCTTCTCGACGAAAAAATCGACGATGTAAGCGATCTGCTGCGCCGCAAGTCTGGGTGACCGCGCCGGGCGGTAAGCAATTTCGACAATTCGCCGATAGGTAGCCGGGAGGCGGGCTGCGCAGCTAGAAATGCGTCCTTTCGCATCTGCTCGCCGACGGCGCGAACAGAGGCGCAAAACGAATGCCCGCAATTGTCTTCCACAAGTCCGCGCACAACTGAATCAGAATCGGATTGGCTGCGAAATGAGAATTACTGCTGAAGACCCGCTAGAGCCAGCGCCGCAAGAAACAGCCTCTTAATTCCAGTCTCGCGCGCCGTCGGGTCATACCATTCGGCCAACGTGTGCGCGCCGCCGCCTTTGCCACCGCCGCCCAACGAAACGGCCGGAATCTTCATCGAAAGCGGCAGATTCGCGTCTGTCGAACTGCTCTCTACGCGCGAGGAATTCTGCAAATAGCGATCCACATCGCGAATGGTTTGCAGGAGCGGCGAAGTATCAGCCAGTTTCCCTGCGGGCCGCGAGCCGAGCGACGTGACTTTCATCTTCAACGAATCGCTTCCCGCTCGCCGCGACGAAATTTCCGCGTTCATTCCGCCCTGCATCGCGTCGCGCAAGGCCGACTCCATGCGCGAAAGCTCAGCCTCGCTTTCCGAGCGCAAGTCCACCTTTACCGAGGCTTCGGCCGGAATCGAATTCACCGAGTTCCCTCCCTCGATGACGCCGAAATTGAATGTGCTGCGCGGCGTCTCGGAAACGCGAATCGACGAAAACTGCACGATACCGCGGGAAATCGCGGTGATGGGATTTGGCGCTCCAAAATCGGACCAGCTATGTCCGCCGGGACCGCCAATGCTGAATCCAAGCCGCCGCGAAGCCACACCCTGCGTCGTGATGTGCGAAATGGAAGGCCCGTCGATGGCGATTACCGCGGCCAATCGCGATCCGTATGCATCGACCAAGACCCGAATGCCGCGCAAATTTCCTTCGCCTTCTTCGCCCACATCGCCTGCGAAAACAATCGTCGCGTCGGTCCGTACGCTCGATTCCACAAAAGCGCGCGCCACACCCGCCAAGGCTGCAAGGCCCGCGCCATTGTCCGAAATTCCCGGGGCAAGCAAACGCTTCCCTTCGCGGCGCACGCGAACGTCCGTGCCAGCCGGAAAAACCGTGTCGAGATGCGCGGCCAGCAGCACCACGCGATCAGTGTGCATACCAACACGCTCGGCGACCACGTTCCCGGTCTCGTCCACGCGCGCTTTCATCCCGATCTCGCCGAAAATCGATCGCAAAAGCTCCGCGCGCTTGTTTTCGCCAAATTCAGGAGCGGGAATTTCGGTGAGGCGGATTTGCTGGTCGGTTACCCAGCCGCCGTGGCCGTCAATCCAGGAAATACCCCGCGCGCACGCCGCATCCTGGGCGAGGCGCGCGATTGACTCGTCGGTCGCACTGGTGGGAAAAGTGGCCATCAAAAACAAGATACAGCAGACGGGGCCGAATTTCACACGTTTTGCGCGTCTCAAGAGCATGGCCGCCGATGTGTACGCCTCTCTGATTCGCGCGGCAACCCTGGTCAATCGCCCGCGCGATTCTGCCGGCTCCTCAAGGAGGTCGAAGCCAGCGAATCCGCCGGATCCGGATACTCGAGCGAGACCAAATATAACCCCTCCGCGGGCATCGTCGGCCCGGCGGCGGTTCGATCGCGCGCCTCGAAAATTCCCGCCAAATCCGCGACCGACAATCGACCCTTACCGACCTCGATCAGCGTCCCGGCGATATTCCGCACCATGTACCGCAAGAACGACCGCCCGCGCACGAGGTAAACAATCTCGTCTCGATCCGGCTCGCGCACAATCTCGGAAGAGTAGATCACACGAGTCGCCAGTCGATCACGATCATCGTCTTCCGATCCGGCCGACGCCGCAAACGAACTGAAATCGTGTTCGCCTTCAAAGGCCCGCGCCGCCGCTGCCATCGCTTCTTCATCGAGCGGGTACGGATAGTGCAGCGCACGCAAATAATCAAACGGCGGCAGTACTCTGCCGCGAAATATTCTGTACCGGTATGTTTTCGCCAGCGATTGCCACCGCGAATGAAAATCCGGCCCGACCTCCTCGGCGGCCATGATGCGAACCGAGGGTGGTAATACACCGTTCAGGGCACGCTGAAACTCTGCCGCCGAAAGCTCCGAGTGGGTGCGAAAATGTGCCACCTGACCGAGGGCATGTACGCCCGTATCCGTCCGGCTCGCGCCGTGCATGATGATTTTTTCTTGTGTAATTTTGGCAGCCGCTTCGTTCAGCGCGCCCTGAATCGTGGGAACATCGGGCTGCACCTGCCAACCGTGGAAGTTCGCGCCGTCGTAAGCGATCGTCAACTTGATATTCCGCATACGCTTCGGCAATTATCGCACGCGGAAACCGAAAGACAACGCGCGCTCAAGCCTTCGGATGCGCTGCGAAAAATGAGCAGTTCATGCTCGTCGCGGGAATATCGTTGCCGCTGATTCTCAGTCCAGGCCAGATATGGCGGCCGCCCTCGATCGTTTGCAAACCCATGGGTTTGGCTCCATGCTTCGATAGTG
>DATMLZ010000095.1:0-11427 GCA_035569955.1 Candidatus Acidiferrum sp. | reverse complement strand
GAGTTTCCCGCTGGCTTGCGCAGCGATAGCGCGGCCGGATGAAGATCCCGGACGCGTGACCGGCAAGATTTATGCTGCCAACACGCTCGGCGGAATCGTTGGGGCGCTGGCGGTAAGCCTCGCTCTGATTCCATGGATCGGCTCGCAGAACACCGAGCGGCTGCTGATTATCGTTTCGGCTCTCAGCGGGCTTCTCGTTCTGGTCCCCTATCTGAAACGCTCGATACCGATGGTCGCGGCGAGCGTGCTCGCGCTGATCGTCGTCGGCTTTCTGGCATTCACAGTCAGCCCGCTTCCCACGCAGCTTGTCGCCTACGGGCGATTCATGGCCAGCTGGGCGGGGCAATCAACAGATTTGCGAATGATCGAAGGCCGGAACTCCTCGGTGGCCTATACGCGTTGGAATGACGGCGCCACTTACATCAACGTGAGCGGCCACGTCGAAGCTACAACGGAGCAGGCGGACATGAAGCTGCAGCGCATGGTTGGCCATTTGCCCGCCGTGTTGCATCCGAATCCGGAAAAAATTCTTGGGATCGGATTTGGTGCGGGCGTTTCGGCCGGGACGTTCACGCGTTATCCGAGCGTCAAGAGCATCACGATCTGCGAAATCGAACCGGTGATCCCGCCGAACTCGACGTACTTTTTCGGCCAGCAGAATTACGACGTGAAAGACGATCCGCGAACCAAGATCGTCTATGACGACGCGCGGCATTTCTTGCTTACGACCACCGAAAAGTACGACATCATTGCATCGGATCCGCTCGACGTGTTTTTGAAAGGCACCGCGGCGCTCTACTCGAAAGAATATTTCGATGTCGTGAAGCAGCACTTGAACCCGGGCGGATATTTCACGCTCTACGTCCCGCTCTACGAAACTTCCGAACCGACGATCAAGAGCGAACTGCTCACCTTCTTTGACGCTTTCCCCAACGGCACGATCTGGGCCAACAATCGCGACGGCGCCGGATACGACATGGTCTTCATGGGCCAGGTCGAACCGTTCAAGATCGACGTGGATGCTGCGCAGGATCGCCTGCGCCGGCCGGATTACGACAAAGTCCGTGCTTCGCTGGTTGATATCGACGTGCATTCTCTGCCCGATTTGCTTTCGGTCTACACGGGAAACGCGACCGACCTTGATCCATGGATTCGGGGAGCGGTGATCAATCACGATGGCGATCTGAAACTGAGCTACCTCGCCGGCTGGGGAATTAACTCTCAGATTGCGGACCAGCTGTATAAGGACATGATCCAGTACCGTCATGATCCGACGAACATGCTGGTCGGTTCGCAACCTGTAATCGACGATGTGATCAAGGCGATTCACGCCGGGCCGGTCGAGTAGCCGAACCGCATGGCTTTTATGGTGGACGCAACCGGTTGCCGGGAATGCCGCGATATCGCGCTTGAACTTGCGCAGGCCTGCACGCCGGTCGAGGGAGGTGCCGCTGTTGACGAGCAAGCGATGGAAAGGCGTCACACTGCGTGGCGCCTATGGCTCACCCGGGAAGACAAAACGCGGCCGATCGTGGCACCGGAAATACTTGATATGAACAAATGGTATGAGCGTCCCCGCAAGGCTCATCCGTTTGCGCGAGCCTACCGGAAGAAAATCAAGCACGAACGAAAAACCGGCCACAAAATCACTTTCCCTGCGGCGAAATAGCGGGGCCTAGCAGTTTGACCGGCCGCGCGGGGCTTCCGTATAATCGATCATCCGCTTTGCGCCGTATGGGCGCCGGCGCGACAGAGCTGCGTCACAAACCGTTTTGTACGGCAGCGGGCCTCTGAGGCAAATTCCAGAGAGCAAATCAGGAGCAATTCATGGCTTTCATCAAGGCAACACAAGTGCGCCCCGGCATGATTATCAACCACGAGGGCGATCTTCACGTGGTCTATAGCGTCGATCATCGCACGCCTGGCAACAAGCGCGGTTCGATGCAGACCAAGATGCGCAATCTGCGCAGCGGCTCGATGATCGATTACCGGTTCCGGGCGGAAGAAACCGTCGACAAGGTCGTGGTGGACGAAATCGAGTTCGAATTTCTCTATAGCGATGGCGACGGTCACCACTTCATGAACACCGAAAATTATGAGCAGCTCCAGTTGCAGCAGGACGTCGTCGGTGATACGAAGGATTATCTGGTCCCGAACATGCCGGTGAAGATCGAGTATTACAAGGACAAGCCGATCGGCGTGCTGCTGCCCGATACCGTTGATCTCACTGTGGTCGACACCGAACCGAGCATCCAGAAGGCCACGGCCAGCTCCGTGATGAAGCCCGCGAAGCTCGAAACGGGCCTTGTGATCAACGTGCCGCCGTTCGTCGGCACCGGCGACAAAGTAAAAGTCGATACATCCGAGGGCCGTTACATCCAGCGCGTGCAGTGAGCTCTCCCTTTTGGAGATAAAACTTCGTGGCAACCTGCGCGACCTGCGGCCGGGATTTCACCGGCTTTTCGTTCGGCCCGTCGCCCGCGACGCAATGTCGGGAGTGTCGCCGGACGGCCGCACTTTCGATGCAAGGCGAAGCGCCGGAGCGGGTGTCGCCTTCAGACACGCCGCAATTCGTCATCGCACGCCCCGCGGCTCCCGTCCCGATCGTCACCTACACCTTGATCGGCGCCAACGTCCTGGTCTATCTCGCGATGGGACTTAGTGGCGTCTCCTGGACTGAGCCGAGCATTCCGGACGCGCTTCGCTGGGGCGCCGATTTTGGGCCGCTGAGCCTCAGCGGGCAGTGGTGGCGCCTGTTCACCAGCACATTCGTTCATTTCGGGATCATCCACATCGCGTTCAACATGTGGTGCCTCTATAGTCTGGGGCGTTCGCTTGAATTTTTGATGGGCCGCAAGGCGTTTGCCGCAACCTACGTGGCCAGCGGCATGGCGGCAAGCGCGGTGAGTCTCGGTTGGCGGCCGATGGGCGTCAGCGCCGGCGCGTCCGGCGCAATCTTCGGCATCGCCGGTGCTTTTGCATCGTACGTTTATCTGAAGCGCGTAGCGCTCACGCCCCAATCAATCCAGCAGACGCAGAAAAGCCTCGCGATTTTCATCATCTACAATCTGGTTTGGGGCGCCGCGAAAGGCGGCGTCGATAATTCCGCCCACGTCGGCGGCTTGCTCGCCGGAGCGGTCTTGGGAGCGATCGTTCCGCCGGTCCTGCGCTTTCGGACACGTAAGGACGTCGTGCCGATGCCCGGCTTTCCGCCCGACCGAGCCGAGGAAGAATCACACGCGAATCGCATCGCCTGGGGAATTATTTGCGGCTCAACGATTGTGCTCGGAATCGGTTTGGTCGGTGTGCATTCGTTCCGGTTGCCCTATGCAAACTATGGCCAGGCTGCCAAGCTCGTTCGCGGCGGACAAGTTGACCAGGGTATCGCCACCTTGCAAAAGCTCGTCGACAGCGGCGCTGACATGCCCCTGGCACCGATGCTTCTCGGCGAAATCCAGCTCGATCAGGGAAATCCCGCGGCGGCCATCACACCTCTTCAACGCACGATTGCGGCCGATCCCAGCGACTTGCAGAGCGTTCAAAACCTTGCGCTCTCTTATATCGGCACAAACCGTCCTGCCGAAGCCCTCGTTGAGATCGCCAAAGTGATCTCTTATGAAGCGAGCAAGCCGGCATGGGATGCGGTGTTCATTCGCGCGATCGCGGAAGGTGAGAATGCCGATTACGTGAGCGCGAACCAGGACTTGCAGTCTGTGTTACGGGCAAATTCCGAGCTGACCGAAGCGCGGGATGACCTAGCGCGGTTCCAGGGGCTTGCCAACCACGACCCGGAAACGAAACTGGTTCCGCTCCAGATTCCTTACGCAAAGCTTGTCGTCAAGTCCGACGAGTGGCCACTGTTCCCCTAGACCTGAATCAGTGCGCGGCGGAACTTTTCGTACCAAAAACCCGGTGGAAGATTGCATCCACGGCGCGCAATTGGCGCTGCAAATCAAAGGTGTGCGCGAGTGCTTTCTCATCGAGGAACTTGCGGATATTTCCGTCGGCGCTGACGCGATCCCGGAAGCTTGTCTCGGTTTCCCATGCAGCCATCGCGTGGCCCTGCACCCACTTGTAGGCGTCTTCGCGCGGCGCGCCGTGTTCGACCAGGTCCTGCAACAGCTGTCCTGAAAAGACCAGCCCGTGCGTCGCTTCAAGATTGCGCATCATGCGCGCGGGGAAAACCTTCATGTTCGTGATGATTTCTGTCGTGCGGTGCAGCATATAGTCGACGAGGATCGTCGAGTCCGGAAGGATCACGCGCTCAACCGAGCTGTGCGAAATATCGCGTTCGTGCCAGAGCGCGATGTTTTCGAGCGCCGCCATCGAGTTCGCACGAACCACGCGGGCAAGGCCGCAAATCTGTTCGCTCGAGACAGGATTGCGCTTGTGCGGCATCGCGGAACTTCCGCGCTGCTCGCCGCCAAACGGTTCCTCGGCTTCGCGAACCTCGGTACGCTGCAGGTGGCGAATTTCGAGCGCGACGCGCTCCATGGACGCGGCGACGATCGCCAGCGCGGAGAGAAATTGCGCGTGACGATCGCGCTCGACGACTTGTGACGTGATCGGCGCAGTTGCCAGGCCGAGGCGCTTGCAGATTTTTTCCTCGATATCGGGACCAAGGTGCGTGCAGGTACCGACGGCACCGGAGATTTTGCCGACGGCCACATCGCGCGCGGCCGTTTCAAACCGCGCCGCATCCCGGCGATTTTCCGCATACCAGTTCGCGACTTTCAGCCCAAACGTGATTGGCTCGGCGTGAACACCGTGCGTCCGGCCGATCTCTGGTGTGTCCTTGAATTCCCACGCGCGCTTTTCGAGCGCCTCGCCGAATTTTGCGATTCCTTTTTCGATCAGCCCGGAAGCTTCGCGTAGCAGCAAAGCCTGCGCCGTATCGACCACATCGTTCGAAGTGAGCCCGTAATGCAGCCAGCGCGCCGCTTCGGCGTCGCCGACCGATTCCTGAACGCCGATCGTGAAGGCGATCACGTCATGCCGGACTTTGCTTTCGATCTCGTTGATGCGGGCCACGTCCACGCGGGCGCGTTCGCGCAGCTTCGCAGCGGCTTCAGCCGGCACAATACCGGCTTCGGCAAGCGTTTCGCTCGCGGCCAGCTCCACGTCGAGCCATTTCTGGAATTTATTTTCCTCGCTCCAGACGCGGCCCATCGCTGCGCGCGTGTAACGTGCGATCAACTTCGCCTCCTCATTTGGCTAGGGCATTTCTCGTGCGGCATGCAGGAAACACAATCATACCTGAATTCCAAGCGCAGGGAGGGAGGGCCCGGCCGTCGGCGAACGGTAGGGCCCTCTGGGTCATCGACTGCTTTGGCTGCTGGGAGGAATGCAACCACGCGGCCGGTAAGGCCGCGCAGCGCTTTACAACTCAGGTAGCGCGAAGAATCCAGTCGTTGGTCGTCTCAACGAATTGGAAACCGTACCGCTGCCATGGCGCTCCACGCGATTCGATACGCACGGGCTTGGCCCGGCCGGCATGACGTTCGCTGGATCCGACGACGAACACGTCAAAAACGTCGCCCTGCTTGAGCGCCAGCGGGCAGCCCGCGAGAAAGCCGCCGGGGCTGGCGTTTTCGGTGACGGTCGAGACCTCGACGTCCTTGCCGGCGGCATCCTTGCCGCGCAGCTTGATCTGTACCCGCATATTGAGCCGCACGTGCGCGCGGCGCTCGGCTTGCCGCGAGCCAAGTTCGGCGGCCAACGCGGCCTTCAACGCAGCATAGTTCACGGGCTTTTCGAAATACGCTCTTGCGCCGAGCGATTCGCAGTGCTGCTTGTATTTTTCGCTCGATTCGCCGGTGATCATGAAGATCGGAATCAGCGACGTGTAGCTCAGCGTGTGCAGCGTCTGGCAAAGCTCGAAGCCGGAAAGCTTCGGCATCATCAGGTCGAGCAGGATCGCCGAAGGCTTGTGCTCGAGCGCAAGCGCCAGGGCCTCTTCGGGCTCGCCGGTCATCACGGTTTCATACGTGTCGCCGAGCCGCATGCTGTGCAGATTGCGAACGTCATCATCATCGTCAACGATCAGGATTTTTTTCTGTGACATGCCTCGCTCCCCGCTGAAAATCTCCCCCAGAACTTAAGCGTGCTGCTGCTCGGGCGCAGCGGTCCCGACTTCCAGCGCTTCGCGCACTTTGCGCCCGAGTTGATCCCGCGAAAACGGCTTCTGCAAGAAGATGCAACCAGGCTCGAGAATCGTCTCGCCCACGCGCTGGCCCGTATAGCCGGACATAAACATGGTCTTGATCTCCGGCCGCTTCACTTTCAGCTTCTCTGCGAGCACGCGGCCATTGATGCCGGGCATCACCACGTCGGTGAGCAGCAGATGAATTTCGTCTGGCGTGCGGTCGCTTACTTCGAGCGCCGCTTCTCCGTTGACTGCCTCGAGCACCTTGTAGCCGTTCAGCTCCAGCAGATTTTTCGCAAGGCCACGCAGTGTGTCCTCGTCTTCGACCAGGAGAATTGTTTCCGTGCCGGCGGTGGCCGTCACCGGACCGTGCTCCCGTGCGTCGATTTCTTCCTTTGTGTCTGTGACCGGCAAATAGATGTTGAAGGTCGTGCCCTTGCCGACCGTGCTGTAAACATCGATGTAGCCGCCGCTCTGTTTCACCACGCCGTAAACCGTAGAGAGGCCGAGGCCGGTTCCCTTGCCCTTTTCCTTCGTCGTGAAAAACGGCTCGAAAATGCGCTGCTGCGTGGCCGCGTCCATTCCGGTCCCGCTATCGGCTACGGTCAGCAAGATGTAGTGACCTGGCAAAACGGGATACGCGTAGCGCGAGGCAAACACTTTGTCGATTTCGAAATTGACCGTCTCGATCACGAGCTTGCCGCCGTCGGGCATCGCGTCGCGCGCGTTGACGGCGAGATTCATCACCACCTGCTCGATCTGGCCCTGATCGGCGCGAATGCGGCCGAGGTCTGGTTCGAGGCTGATCTCCAGCTCGACGTCTTCGCCGATCATGCGGCGCAGCATTTTTTCCATGTCCGAAACGACGGCGTTGAGCCGCAACACTTTCGGTTCGAGCACTTGCTGCCGGCTGAACGCAAGCAGCTGGCGCGTGAGCGAGGCCGCACGGCGACCGGCCTTGAGGATCTGGTCGACCGATCCGCGCCGCGCATCGGTTGTTGGCATTCTCTCTTCAAGAATTTCGCCGTAGCCGATGATGACGCCGAGCAGATTGTTGAAGTCGTGCGCGACTCCGCCGGAAAGCCGCCCGATCGCGTCCATCTTTTGCGCCTGACGCAACTGTTCTTCCAGGCGACGGCGTTCGCTGATTTCGCGATTCACGATGACCAGCCGGTCGACGTTTCCGTGGGCGTCCGGCACAACGCTCGCTGTCGATTCCAGGCTCACCCAGTGCCCGTCTTTGTGCCGCATGCGGAATTCGATCCGGCGGCCGATGCCGCTGCGGCGCGTCTCAGCCACAACGTCGACGACCATCTGGCGGTCGTCAGGATGAATCTGCTCGATGCCGGATGTTCCCTTAAGTTCCTCATGGGTGTAGCCGAGCACGCGGCTGTAGGAAGGGCTGTTGTAAAGGCGCTTCCCGCTCGCATCGACCACGGCAATCATGTCAGCCACGTTTTCGCTGATCAGCTGGAAGAATTCCTCGCGGTCGTGCAGCCTGCGGCGGATTTTCTGCAATTGATGCTGCTGGTAGATGACATAGAGATCGAAAAGCAAAACGGCGCCGACCAGACCGCGCACGACGAGACCGAATTCGGTTCCCTGGTAATCGGCGTAGTGCAGCATCTCCCAGGCGAACGAGGCGATGCCGGCCGTCAGGAACAGCGTCACGGCGATGGCTGTCCACGACAGCGACCATTCGCCGCGCTCGACCTGCTTCATTCCGACTGCGCGAGAGAGTTTTTCCCCTGCGACCAAGTTCATCCCCCAAAACAGGCCTACCCGTCACAAAATCCGCCGGAATTTCCATTTTGGCCGGTAACGAAAAACCGTCCATAGGCAAAGCGGAACATTGTTGTGGTGTGTTTCGTGGATACGCACCGTGGAATTACGTAGGGGTCCGTACTTCTTCTTACTGAGTCTGGAAGGGGTTAAAGCTCGAACGGGCCGAGCGGGATGCGTTGCGAAGCAACAAGCAGAGCGCCGCCGAACGCGAAATCCGCGGCGCGGCTGGCAAGCGCTTGTTCCGCCGTAAGTTGCGCGAGGTCGGGCGTGTTGTTTTGTTCCGACAGGTGAGCGAGAACCAGGTACTTTGCGTGGCCGTCAAAAACTTCAGAATCTCCCAAAAACTCACTCACAACTGCGTTTGAAAGATGTCCGGTGCGGCTCATCACGCGCTGCTTGATGTACCACGGATACGGGCCGACCTTGAGCATATCCAGATCGTGATTCGATTCAAGGATCAGGAAGTCGGTCTCAAGCAGATGCCGCTTCACATGCTCGGGCATATAGCCAAGATCGGTGGCGATGGCGACCTTTGTGCCATTTCTGCGGAACGTATAGCCGACCGGATCAACCGCGTCATGCGGGATCACGAACGGATTGATTTCAATGTCGCCGATCTCGAATCGTTCGCCGGTGCGGATATACTCGATGCGCTCCATCTTCTGGAACGGCCCGTCGGGATACATCTTCAGGATTTCCCGGTGCGTCGGCTCGGTGAGATATGCCGGGCAATGCCATTCGCGGGCCATTTGAGCGAGACCGGTTGAATGATCCGAGTGCTCGTGAGTAATGAGAATTGCATCGACGCATGCGGGGCGCGAACGGCCCAGCGCTTCGAAGCGCCGCATGATTTCTTTGCGGCCGAGTCCCGCGTCAATCAGGAGAGTCGTGTGCTCGCTTTCGAGCAACGTGCAGTTGCCCGTGCTGCCGGAGGCCAGGATGGAGATCCTAAGGGAAATACGAGGTTTCTCCGTGCGACGCGAAAAATACTGTCACGGAGCAAGCCGCAGGTCAAAGGAAAAACGCTGCTCTTGCCGGATCGGCAGGGCGCGGGGGACTAATCGAGCGGTTCGGATTCAATGCCGATGTTCTTCTCGCCGGCTGCTTTCTTCTCGTTGTACTTCTTCACCCAGGCTGCAAAGCTCTTTCCGGCCGCCGTGTCGCGTCCGGTGAAGGCCAGCGCCGCGATATCGCTGTAAGGCACGTTGAATTTGCCCGGCCGGTCTTTCGGCATCATGCGGACGAAGCAGTCGGAAAGCGAAGGCCCGTCCGACTTGCGGTCGAAAATGTAGCCTTCGAGCTTGCGTCCGTCCTTCAGAGTAACCGTCACGTCCCCGCGGTAGTCGAACGCTTTTTCCAAGGCCAGCCGGATTTCGGCTTCACCGGCGGTCGGCGGAATCCATCCTTCCAGATTTTCGTGGACAACTCCCAGTTTTTCTTCGGCGAACTCTGGGGCACTTGAATTCGGCGGGTTGGGACTGTCGACTCGCGGTGTGACTCGGGGAGTAATCGCTAGCCCTTCGGTGCGGCAATTTGCACGAGCTCGCCGGACGGCACGCGCGGGCTGCCGGAATTACCGCCATCGAGATCCGGATCCTGATGTTTGTTGAAAAGCGTGGCCTTCACGGTGGTGAGGAAACCGCCGAGAGAGCCGAACGTATGGTTGACGGCGCTCGCTTCGTAGCCGCAATGGACCATGCAGTTCGCGCATTTCGGATTGCCACTCTCGGTGCCGTAGCGGCTCCATTCGGTGTCGCTGATCAGTTCAGCGTAACTGTCCACATAGCCGTCTTGCAGCAGGTAACACGGCTTCTGCCAACCAAAAATGTTGTAGGTCGGCATGCCCCACGGCGTGCACGTGTAATCGCGCTTGCCCATGAGGAATTCAAGGAAAAGGAAACTCTGGTTGAAACGCCACTTGCTCGAACGATTGCTCAGAATGTGCCGGAACAGATTGCGTGTCTTGCCGCGGCTGAGGAAATGATCCTGGTCGGGAGCCTTGTCGTACGTGTAGCCCGGCGAAAGCATCATGCCTTCGACGCCCAGATCCATCATTTCATCGAAGAACTTGCGCACGCTCTGCGGATCGGCGCCGTCGAAAAGCGTCGTGTTCGTCGTCACGCGGAAACCACGCTGCAACGCAAGGCGAATCGCTTCCACCGCGATCTCGTAAGTGCCTTCGCGGCAAACGGCAAAATCATGATGATCGCGCTGTCCGTCCATGTGAACCGAGAACGAGAGGTATTGGCTGGGAGTAAATTCGTCGAGGCGTTCCTTGAGCAGCAGCGCGTTCGTGCAGAGGTAAATATATTTCTTACGCGCGACCAGCCCGTTGACGATCTGGACGATCTCGGGATGCATCAGCGGTTCGCCGCCGGGAATGCTCACCATTGGGGCGCCGCACTCCTCGACGGCCCGGAAGCACTCCTCAGGCGAAAGATTTTTCTTCAGCACATGGGCGGGATACTGGATCTTTCCGCAACCAGCGCAAGCCAGATTGCAGCGGAAGAGCGGCTCAAGCATCAGGACAAGCGGATACTTCGTGTTGCCTTTCAGCCTCTGCCCGATGACGTAGGACGCCACGGTCCACATTTGTGATGCAGGTACGGCCACGTTTTCCCCTCTTTAACTGCGCCACGCCCTTTGCAGGGCACCCAATCACCGGAGACTCCATCATACCGACTTCCCAAGCGGCTGTGAACCCGGCGTTTCGCCCGAGTCACGCCCCGGTTCTCTGGGGTCCGCTAAATGACCAGTTCTTCGCGGGTTAGATTAAAGCCGTCGAGCGAACCGACTACGCTAGCGGCCAACCGGTCGGATCGGAAAAACTCCTGGGCGATGGCCTGAATTTCGTCCACCGTGACCGCCTCCAGCATTTCGATGAGCTCTTGCGGCGTGAAGTAGCGGTCAAAATAGATGTGATAGCGAGCGAGGCTGTTCATGCGCTGCCCGCTCCCTTCCAGCGCCAGGAGCGTTGCGCCTTTCAAATGGTCTTTTGCGCGGCGCAATTCCTCTTCGGGCATTTTTTCGTCACGCATCCGCCTGAATTCATCGAGCACGCAACGCACGAGCTTCCCTGCCGTCTCCAGCGACGTGCCAGCGTAGACCGAAAGCACGCCCGCATCACGATAGGAGCTGACGTCGCTGAAAATGGCATATGCCAAGCCCATTTTTTCGCGGATGTTCTGAAAGAGCCGAGAAGACATGCCGCCGCCCAGCACGTTGTTGAGCAGCGATACGGCGAACCGGCGGCGATCGGTCATGGGAAGAGCCTGCAATCCGATGCAAAGGTGGACCTGTTCGAGTTCCATCTTGCTGCGCAGGGTGATGTGCGGCGCGGCTTTGGGCGCAGGATCGACGGTTCCGTTTTTCACCGGCGCCAGTCCCGCAAACCGATCAGACACGAGCTTCACTAATTCCTGGTGCTTCAGGTTTCCCGCCGCGGTGATGACGAGATTGTTCGGCGCATAGCTCGCGCGGAACCACTCGAACAGACT
>DATMLZ010000094.1:0-16874 GCA_035569955.1 Candidatus Acidiferrum sp. | reverse complement strand
CGCTGTCGAGGTGATCGGCTTTGTCATCGACGCGATGCGAAACAGAGTGTCACGCTCGATTGGTAGTCGAGCTTCCAGATCTCGCCAGCCTGCGCACGCACAGTGGACTACTTTGCCGCCCCGCCATACGAGCGATGCTGCCCCGCCCAGTTCGCCCGCGCTAACTGCTCCTTCGATGGCTTCTGCTATGCGATCTTTTCCAGTCATTTTCGAGCCTCTCGGGCTCTTCCCCTTTAAATATAATGTGATTATAAAATGATATGCCTATAAAATGCAACAGAACGATAGCTCTTGGACGAGCCAGAAGCTGTCTTTCGGAGATATCACCATCAAGTCGGAGACCAGGATCGAGAATCCCCGCCGCAGGCCGAAGGGAGATAAGCGCGCCCGCACTCGCGCCAAGCTGCTCGACGCAGCCCGCGACTTGACTCGGGAGAAAGGCTTCGAGCACACGACGTTACAGGACGTGGCCCTGCGGGCTGGGATGACCACCGGGGCGATTTACGGGAATTTCAAAAACCGTGATGAGCTCTTCATGGCTCTGGCCGAGCGCCAATGGGGAAAGATTAGACCGAACTTCCGACCGGGATCGAGCTTTGCCGAAAAGATGCACGCCGTCGCCGAGGCTGTTCTCGCAACGATCCCTGAAAGGCGCGTCGCCGCGGTCGGCGCCCTTACGTTCAGGGCGTATGCCCTCACGCACGAACAGGTCCGCGCCCAAGTACGGGACATCATGGCGAAGGGCTACGAAGCCGGAGCCGCTTGGCTCCGCACAACGGTTGACGAAGACGAGTTGCCCATGCCGGTCGATATCTTGGTCCGCGTGCTGAACGCCTTGATCGAAGGGCTGCTGTTCCAGAGATTCTTGACGCCGGAGCTAGTTCCCGACGAAGTCTTCTATGCGGCCTTCGCCGCCTTGGCGGGTGAACGGCCGAAGGGATAGACCGAAACGCGAGAACTCGCCAACTCCTGACAAGTCACGGTATCGGAAGTTACCTGCGCTTCGGATAAGGTCTGGCACTGGATTAAACTTGCGAGACGCAAGAGATAGTTATGGATGGCGGGAAGCGGGCTGCTTCCGGCGATGTCTACGATTCGTTTTTTCGGGCGGTGGGAGCGCCCAGCTGGCACGGTCAAAACTTCAATGCTATTCGTGACAGTATTTCCGTCGGCGGCATAAACGAAATCGAGGTTCCCTCCCTAATTAGAATAAGGGACTATTCGTCGATCGGGCCCGAAGCCAAGGGCATGGCAAAAGATTTCGTAGAATTCATTAAGGAGTTGCACGAATCCGTCTGCCCGGTGGATGTCGAGATCGAGGACGGAAGCGTCACGCTGGCGCGAATTGCTGGTTCGTCGGATTCTCAATTCATGACCCTCCCCAACAATATTCCTCACGAGCAAAAAGAAACTGAACGCATCGCGAAGGTCATCGCTCGCGCGGGACTCTGTTCGCGGCGCGATGCCGAGCGCTGGATTGCCGACGGGCGGGTGAGCGTAAACGGCAAGAAGCTCGAGACCCCGGCATTCACCGTCGGTCCGAGCGACACGATCTTGGTTGATGGCAAGCCGCTGCCCAGCGTTGAGGCTACGCGGCTTTTTCTGTATCACAAGCCCCTCGGTCTGGTGACCACAGCGCGCGATGAAAAAGGGCGCGCGACCGTTTTTGCCAATTTGCCGCCCGGTCTGCCGCGCGTGATTAGCGTTGGGCGGCTCGATCTGAACAGCGAAGGTTTGTTGTTGCTTACAAACGACGGCGGACTTGCCCGATATCTGGAACTTCCTGCAAATGCCTGGAAGCGCCGCTACCGCGTGCGTGTGCACGGGAGAGTGAAGGCCGGCGATCTTGCAAAGGTCGCGCGAGGAGTGACCGTCGAAGGCATGAATTACGGGCCGATCGAGGCAACGATTGAGCGCGCACAGACCGGCGCGAACGTGTGGCTCAGCGTCACGCTGCAAGAAGGCAAGAATCGCGAGATTCGAAAAGTCATGGCGCATCTGGGGCTAGAGGTGAGCCGCCTGCTGCGCACAGGCTACGGTCCTTTCCAATTGGGAGACTTGCCCGCGGGTTCAGTGGAAGAGGTTCCGTCGAAAATTCTCAGGGAGCGTATATCTGAGTATTTCGCCCAAAGACCGGGCACTGGCGCCGCACCGGCCCCGGAGCGGCACTGATCGGCGCAGCGATTGGAGCCGTCGCCGTCGGGAGCATTCGCGATCGGCGCCTCGGCGATCTATCGGCTGGCGATCGGAAGCGTGGTTGTGAGGCGCGCCAAATTCAAGTCGCTTGAAATAAACGAGCTCACTGTAAACAAGTTGCGGGCGTCCGAAGTTGAGGTGAACGACCTGATCAGTTTGCCGGATCGTGGTATCGAACGCGCCTGAAGCGACCTATAGTTGTCCGATCACGTAGTTGGCCAGTGCCACGACCTGTTTTTGGTCGTATTCGCCCATGGCAATGAAGAAGCGTACCTTCCCTTTCAGCACGTGCAGCCCATGGTTGTTGTCGATATACGCCTTGTCTCCAAGTCCTGTTATGGGTGTGCCGGTGCCAAAAAACGCGCCCAGTTTTGCAAACAGATCCGATGCCGCGGCCGGCGACGGATCGACGTAAGCCCGGAAAAGAATCGTTCTCTCCCGAGAGTCGTTCGATTTTGTGTAGGTGCAATCGGTTCCCGAAGCCGTGTTCATAAATGGAGCAGGAGCGACAGTTTTCTTCGGGGCATCGTACTTTGCTCCCGTGATCGTGTTGATTTGAGTCACCGTCAGCAGCGAGCAGAGGTCCGATGGAGGATCGCCGGCGGCGCGCGCGGGTCGCGCAAAGAGCGTTGAGAAAAGCAGAATTGCAGCCAGAAACCACGCTTTGCTCAGATGTGCCACGGTGCCCTCCCTGCTGGTTGACTGCGCGAAAGTATATCTGCGCATCGCTGGCGAAAACAAGCAAGCGGCCGAGCTCGCTGAGATTCTTGATTAAGGGCGCGCTTAGTGGACGAGCACGATCACCATGGAGATCTTCGGAGGTTGTTCGGCGGACCAAGCGCCCTTCTTTAACCTCGTCACCTGTCCGTCCGGACAGGTGACTGATTTTGCATGGCCCGCAATTCCCAGTACGCCGCTTCGATTTCTCTTCTTCAGAATAGGGGCAACGTCGATGCCGTTTTAGGGGGGCTGGTCATGCGATCTCTCATGGTTCGGTTTTGCTGTTTGTCGATTTCGCTTTTGCCGCTCGCCTGTCTGACGCAATCACAGAACGTCACGCCAAGAGGCGACGCGCTTCCCGGTCCATCGGCCGATGTGGCGTCGGTTCACGAACTCCAGATCCCCGGCAAAGCACGAGCGGCCTGCAATAAAGGAACCAAGCGCCTTCTGGCAAAGGATGCCGCCGGGAGCATTCCCGAGTTTCAAAAGGCCATTCAGGAGTTTCCCGATTATTTTGAAGCCTACGGAAAGCTCGGCGCTGCCGAAGTTGAATTGCAAAGGTGGGACGACGCTATAAACGCGTTCCGAAAATCCATCGAGCTGAGCGACGGACATTACGCGCCGTCGCAATTTGGGCTTGGCTTAATCGAGTCGACCGTGACGATGCAATTTGCCGATGCAGAGCGTCAGATTCGGGCCGGTTTGGAAGCGGTGCCCAACGACGTAACGGGGAATTATCTGCTCGGTTGGGTGCTTTATTCGACCGGTCGTCTGCAGGAAGCCGAACAGAGCGCCCGGGCGGCGATCTCCAAACAGCCTATGTTCGGCGGAGCCCGCCTGTTGCTCGCGCAGATTCACATTAAGGAAAACGATCCCGCCGCGGTGTTGGTGGACCTTGATGACTATCTAGCGCTTGGCATCACCGGGCCGTCGCTGGACAAAGTCCGTGCCGCCCGCGCCGCTGCGTTCCGCGAATTGCATCCGACCGACGCGAATGCCGAGGTCGCTAGCGCGACCTCTCGATAAGCCGCTCGCGAGAGCAACTCTCGGTTCGATCACCGCCAAAAAAAACGGAGAGCCAACCTCGGTCGGCTCTCCACGAGAGACTGTTTTCTGATTTCTGGACGACTCCGAGCGTGCGCTTAGGCCCTTGCTGCAGCAGGCTTGGGCACGGTATTGATCGTCCTAAGAATCCGCGAAACGATCTGGTACGGATCACCCTGCGAGTTCGGACGGCGATCTTCGAGGTAACCCTTGTAACCGTCCTTGATGAAGTTCACCGGCATGCGGATCGAAGCGCCACGATCGGAGAGACCGAAACTGAACTTATCGATCGCTTGGGTTTCGTGCAGACCCGTCAAACGCAGGTGGTTATCAGGCCCGTAAACGGCGATGTGCTCGGGAATGTTCTTCTCGAAGGCGTTCATGAGCGCCTCAAAATAATCTTTGCCGCCCACCTCGCGCATGAACTTGGTTGAGAAGTTGGTGTGCATGCCCGAGCCGTTCCAGTCGCCCTTGATCGGTTTGCAATAGAGCTCGAAGTCAACTTCGTATTTCTCGCAGAGACGCGCCATCAGGTACCGTGCAGTCCAGGTGTCGTCGGCGGCTTTGGCCGAGCCCTTCGCGAAGATCTGGAATTCCCATTGACCCTTGGCGACTTCAGCGTTGATGCCTTCGTGGTTGATGCCGGCCGCAAGGCAGAGTTCCAGATGCTCTTCGACGATCGTCCGCGCCAGCGAGCCCATGTACTTGTAGCCCACGCCGCAGTAGTACGGACCCTGAGGACCAGGGTAGCCGCTGTCGGGGAAGCCCAGCGGGCGGCCATCCTTATAAAGGAAATATTCCTGCTCGAAGCCGATCCAGAAGTCCGGATCGTTCTCGATCGTCGCGCGCGCGTTTGTCGAATGCGGCGTTCCGTCCGGATGCATTACTTCGGACAGGACGATGTACGCGCTTTTCCGGCTGGCATCGGGATAGAGGGCGACGGGCTTCAAAATGCAGTCCGAGTTGTGACCCTCGGCCTGCATCGTCGAGCTGCCGTCAAAGCCCCACAGGGGCAGATCACCCAGAGTGGGAGGCGCGGAGAATTCTTTCATCGTCGTCTTCCCGCGCAGCTCGGGAATGGGTTTTCTGCCGTCCAGCCAGACATATTCGAGTTTGTATTTTGCCATGTTTGCCTCAAACGCTCCTTTCGATAACTTCGAACCAACTCTCCTGCAAAAAATTCTGGTGTTCAGTTCTCCAGGCCCGCCCCACAAGGGGACCAGAGAATTGCGGGGCCGTTGTACGAGAAACAGCCAATGTACGTATAGGAGATTCGGATTTCCAATGCAACGTTTGAATCGAACCCATCGGAAATTTGCAGGATATTTGCCGAATAAAACTCGGTTTCGCCTTTCGCGGCGAAAGGCGAAGGGAACTTTGCGCCCCGCCTGCTCGTATGCAACCGAAGAGGAACAAGAGGGATGCGGTTTTCGCCGATGCTGGCGTTTCACATCTGTAGTGGCGTGCTGGGATTTCTTGCTGGCTCGGTTGCGATAGTTTTCCGCAAAGGCTCCCGACGGCATGCCGTGGCCGGCAATTTGTTTGTTGTTTCGATGCTGAGTCTATCCGCAAGCCGAGTGTATCTGGCCGCCGTTACATCCGAGCCCGAGACCGTGCTCGTTGGCACGCTGACCTTTTATTTGGTCGCAACCGCCTGGATGACCGCCAAACGTCGGAACGGAGAAACGGGCCTGCTCGATTGGGCGGCGCTGTCGTCTGCGCTCGCGGTCGGGGCCTTCATCGCGGTGTATGCGCTCGAGGCGTTGAGGAGTCCGATCGGTTTATCCCACGGCTATTCAATCGGGCCTTACATTTTTCTAGGCAGTGTCACGCTGATCGCCGCGGCGGGAGATATTCGCATGCTTGCTTACGGCGATATGGTGGGTGCGCGTCGCGTCGCGCGACACCTGTGGCGGATGTGCTTCGCATTTTTCATCGCAAGCGCGCCCATAATCCTTGCGCGCCAGCAGATATTCCCCGCGATTCTTCGCAAGACCGGGGCAGTGCTTGTGTTGAGTCTCCTGCCGCTGATCTTGATGATTTTCTGGCTGGTGCGGGTGCGTGTATCGAAAGCCTTCCGGGCAGAATGGACGGCGCCTCGCAGCGGCGCTCGCTCTTTGCCGACCTAGTGCGGCACTCAGAGTCCGAACTTTTCGCGGTAAACGCTCGGCGAGACGCCCGTGTGCCGCTGGAAGACGCTACGGAAAAAAGCCACATCCCGATAGCCCACCGCGTCACTGATCTCCTGCATCGTGCGATGGTCGCTCTCGAGCAGCCGCTTGGCAGCGGCTACGCGCAGCTTCTGCAAATAATGGAGCGGGCTGTCGCCTGTGGCTTGCTTGAAGCGGCGAACGAAATTGCGCAGGCTCATTCCGACGCGGCGCGCCGGCGCGTCGAGCGAAAAGCTCTGGTGGAAATTTTCGTGCAGCCATTCCTGTGCCCCCGAGATGGCCTCGTCGTTGTGTTCGGTTTTTAGGGGAACGATCGCAAATCCGGCTTGCCATGCGCGCGGCGTTTCTATCAGAAGAGCCTTGGCGCTTTGTACGGCGACGTCGTGGCCGCAGAACTTCTCCACCAGGTAGAGACTTAGATCGAGCGCCGCGTGCACGCCGCCGCCGCAGTAGAACCCGTGGTCTTCGGTCACCATGAGTTCCGGCATCCACTTCACTTTCGGATACTTCGCGCGAAACCTTTCGGCGAGCGCCCAATGCGTCGTGGCGCGTTTGCCGTCCAGCAACCCGGAGGCCGCCACCAGGCCAACTCCAGAGCACACGCTCGCAATTGCCGCGCCTCGCTTGTGCCAGCGCTTGAGCCACGGCACGACCGGCGCGTTGCGTTCGACCACATCGTCGACGCTCAGGCCCGTTGTCGGAATAAATATGAGGTCGGTCTTGCGAATGTCTGCGAGCGCTGCGTCCGGTTGTATGCGAATCGGGCCGTCGCAGCGGACAGATCGGCCGTTTGCGGACGCGGTCGTGACGCGAAAGCGGGGCGACTGCGGTGCGCCTGTCAGCAGATTCCACAGCGTGCCGGCGTGGCTGAAAACTTCCATCGGTCCGACGGCGGTCGAGGAGAACGTCTCGTCGAGAATCAGCACCGTGACATCTTTCATAGCGAGTGCTCCCCCGCGGCAGGGCTTTTGGCGTGATTGCCCATCTACAATGGCACATATGCCATCTTGTTTCAACGTGGTGAGCGGCCTATTCTCCAGGCACAGTAAACAACTGTTCAAAGCGAACAATCCACAAGGGAGGATCAAATGAGCGAACACTACCACGACCCGGCCGACCTGCGGTTCCTCAAGGAGATGGGCAAAGCCGCGCCCGCCGAGTTCAATGCATGGCTGAACCTGGACAACATCGTGAAGCGAGAAGACGGCGCCGTTCCGCGAAAGTACCGTGAGCTGATCGCACTCGCCGTGGCCTTCACCACGCAGTGCCCCTACTGCATCGAAGTGCACACGAAGGCGGCCAAAGCGGTGGGCGCGACGCGTGAGGAAATCACCGAAAGCGCTCTGATTGCCGCTGCATTGCGTGCGGGCGGTGCAGCAACGCACGGTGCGATGGCCTTGAAGTTCTACGACCAGGCCTAAACACCCTTGAAACTCCGGCGGCCGGTAGCGCAAGTCGTCCGCCGCAGGAAAAGCCCGCTGCGAAATTACCCCGAGGTTTCCGCGGTCAGCCGCCCAATCCGCGCTTGGCTTCCGCTGCGCTTTCCTTGTATTGTTCCGGCACGCGCTTGGTTCTCGGAAATTCAAACCTTTTTCTGCAAAGAGGTTCACATGACTGCGGATGATGGCTCTGTGTCCGATCGTTATCCACGCTCGTCGAAATACAACCCGGAATGGGTCATGGCGAGCGCAAGCGGCGGCGCGAATGTTCTATGGCTTACCGAGTGGCTCACCGAGGCACTTGAACTGCGCGCCGGGGCGAAGGTTCTGGACCTGGGATGCGGACGCGCGTCGTCTTCGATCTTCTTGCGGCGAGAGTTTGGCGTGAAGGTTTGGGCAGCGGACCTTTGGTTCAGCGCCGACGAGAATCTGCAACGTGTCCGGGATGCGGGGGTCGAAGACGGCGTGTTTCCGCTTCATGCTGACGCGCGGGCATTGCCGTTCGAGCCAAATTTCTTTGACGCGATCGTCTGCATCGATGCGTTCCCCTACTTCGGCACCGACGACTGCTATTTGAACTACTTGGCCTCGTTTGTTAAGCCAGGCGGGCCCATCGCAATCGCCGGCGCGGGCCTGACGCGCGAGATCGAAGTCTCGGTGCCAGAGCATCTGCGCGAATGGTGGACGCAGGATCTTTGGTGTCTGCACTCGGCCCGTTGGTGGCGCTGGCATTGGGAGAGAACTGGGATTGTCTCGATCGAAACCGCTGACACAATGGCCGATGGCTGGCGCCTTTGGCTCGATTGGCACAAAACCCACTGGCCCGATAACGAAGCTGAGATCAAAGCACTCGAAGCCGACCGGGGCAGTTATCTTGGCTACAATCGAGTCGTCGGACGCCGTCGTGGAGAATCCAAACTTTGGGAGCAGATTACTTCGGTGCCGACGCGATATACGAAAGTACGTTTGCTGCGAGACGAAACAAACTAGCAGAGCCACGACTCAAGCTTTCTTGATGAGACCCGTGATTCCCACCAGAATTCCCGCCCCCACAAAAGCGACGATCAGGGAACCGATTAGACCACCGCCGGGCCATGTTCCCGGCGTTCTGAAAACCCAGCCGCCAACAACTCCTCCAAGAATGCCGCGGATGCTGTCCACCAGCACACCGCAGCCGCCGCCCTTCGTCACTTGCCCCACGAGCCAGGCGGCGACGAGCCCCACCACGATCTATGTGATAAATCCCATGGCGATCCTGCTTGCCTTCCGGACGACGCAATTTTCGTTTGGATTTGCCGGAATCCCGCGGATGTACACCTACCCTTGCGGATGTGCAATCTCGCAGCTTGTGAGATCGAGCGGAGAGAGAGCGGGCGGGATGCTATCGGCTGCTACGCGATTGTGATATCGTCGCGCCGCATTGCCGGGTCGAGGATCGGTCGGCCTGCAAGAAGGAGAAAATTCCGTGGCGCAAAGAAAACTTGTCGGTATTCTCGGATTCGCGGTGCTTTCTCTCGGCGCGCTCGCCGCCGGCCAGACCGCGGCGACGATCGAGCGGCTCGATCCGGCTGCAAACGACATCTTTCCGCAAAATCCTCCGCTCGAAAAGGTCGCCACAGGTTACACATGGACCGAAGGTCCAATCTGGATTCACGACGGCTATTTGCTGTTCGCCGAGATCACGAGCAACAGCATTCGCAAAGTCGTGCCCGGCAGCGCGGCTACGATTCTTCTCCGGCCAAGCGGGTACAAAGGAAATGCTCCATACGGTGGCACCGAGCCCGGCTCGAACGGGATGACGCTCGATGTGCACGGGCGCGTCACCGTCGCAGGCCACGCGCAACGCGACGTCTACCGCTTTGATTCATTGAACGACGTGCAGCACACAACGATTCTTGCGGACGCCTATCAGGGCAAGAAGCTGAACAGCCCGAACGATCTCGTCTATCGTTCCGACGGTTCACTCTACTTCACCGATCCGCCGTACGGGCTGCCCACGCAAAGCGACGATGACCCCATAAAAGAACTGCAGGTGAACGGTGTTTACCGTATTCCCGGTGCGCTCGATCAGAAAGCCGGGGCGCCGCCGGCGCGAGACAAACTGCAGCTTCTGATTAAAGACTTGCCGCGGCCGAACGGCATTGCCTTTTCTCCCGACGAGAAATTTCTCTACATCGCCAACACAGAGCCGAAACCCACATGGATCCGCTATCCGGTGAAGGTTGACGGGGGGCTCGGGGAAGGGAAGGTAATTGCCGACGCATCGGGCGACACGCGCGTCGGGAAGCCAGACGGAATCAAAGTCGATCGCCACGGGAACATCTACGGAGCCGGCCCCGGCGGCGTGTGGGTCTTGTCGCCGACCGGCAAACACATCGCAACGATCGACATGCCCGAGCGAGTGAGCAACGTGAACTGGGGCGGCGCCGACGGAAAGTCGCTTTTCATCACCGCCAGCACCAGCGTCTACCGCGTCAATCTGAAAATCGAAGGTGTGCGGCCCTAACGCGTAGACAAGCCTGCAAAATAAAACGAGCCTCCGAAACGCGACGGTCGTCGCTGTCTGGGAGGCTCGCGTTGCTTTTTCGCGGGAAAGCCTGCTGCTCGATTTAGTGGCTCGTCGAGGCTGCCGGTGCAGCCGGCTTTGCTGCCGTCGCAGCCGTAGCCTGCTTTGCGATCACGAGGCTCGAAATCTTGTCATAGGTGGCCTGCGGGATCACTTTCTTCTTCACCAGATCGGTCTTCATCTTGTACGGGCGGTTGTCGATGATCTTCTGCGAGTAGGCCGCGCCGATGCCGGGCAACGTGCTCAGCTGATCTTTCGTTGCCGAGTTCAAATCGATCAAAGCGGCCTTGCTTGTTGAAGTAGCGGGAGCCGGTTTCGTTGTTGCGGGTGCAGAGGCCTTCGTCGCTGTGCTCGATGAGGGCGCGGCTTGCGCCTTGCTGAGCGATGCGAACGCGGCGAATCCCAACACTGTGAACAGGGCGAGAGACAGGATGCGCTTTGTGCTCATGAATAATCCCCCTTTTGTGCCGATCCGTGCGAATTCGGTCCGCTCGAGTGTTTCATCGCCGATCACGCACGGCGACTTCGGCGAACCCACCGGCATTCTACGCCGAAAGCCAAAGCCAACTGCACCGAATTTGGGGCGGTGTTCATAAACGAAAGCTGGCCCCGGGAACAGCGTCGAGAGGGCATCGGCCTGTCCAAATCCCCGCCAATTTATATGTCGCCCCGGGGCGAGCTATGTGATTTCACGCAAGAGGAGATCGCCGCGTTTCTCGATTCAATTTGCTCCCCGCGGGCATTCCCCAAGTGTGTGGAACCCGGCATCACGTTGCACCTGGGAATAGAGCAGAGGCGAGCGCGTGGTCCGCGCCTAGCGCTTCCGTAATTCCTGAACGTTCTCGGCCAAGTTCTCAGCACCTATGCTGCGATAAGTGACCTTGACGATATCGCCGTCGGTGATTCCCGGCACGCGTTTTGCCAGATGGAAAGCCACCTTGCTGCCGGCGCCGTTGTCGCCACAGAGCAGTTCAAGCTGGCTTTCGTCGACGCTGACCACCTGGCCAATTGCGGTTTTTCGACTGCTCGCCTCGTTGTAGTGCCGCGTCTTCAACAGCCGCTCGAGCCAGCCATGTTCACGCAGGTTCTCGTCTTCGATCTGGCGCGACCAGGCGCTCAAGATGCTCGAACGATTCAGGTAGCCGATCATCTTGTCCGGGTCTTCGCGCGCCACAACCGGCAGACGGCCGATGTTGCTTTGCAGCATGCGATAGAGCGCGTCATGAGCGAGCTCGTCCGGGTACGCCACAATCGGCCGCAGTCCTCCCGCGTCGTAAACGCTGACTTTTCCCGATGGATCTTTCTGGATGGCGCGCAGCAGATCACCTTGTGTCACAACGCCGACCAGTTTTCCGCCGGCCGTGATGATGGGCATTCCTTGCGTCGCACTGTAACCGGGCTCGCCGCGGCCCATTCTGTCGGCAAGATCGCCGACGGGCATCTCCGGCAACACCGAGATCACGTTCGTGCGCATAACCTCTCCCACGCGCACGGTTTTCAATACTCCGGCCTCGTATTCCTCGGGCACAAACAAGCCGCGCCTGGCCAGTTTCTCGGTCATGATCGAGCTTTTCAGGTAGCGCAGTCCGATCAAGTCCGCAATCACACAAGCCAACATCAGCGGCAGGATGGCGTTGTAGTCCCGGGTGATTTCAAACGCAAAAACAATGAATGTAAATGTCGCGCGCGACGCCGCGCCAAAGACGGCTGCCATGGCCACAAGCGCGAAGGCCCCGGGCGATAAATGCGCGCTCGGAATCAGCATGTTGACGCAGATCGCAAAAATTCCGCCGAGCGCGGCGCTGGTCATGAACATCGGCGCGAGCAATCCTCCCGAAGTGCCCGAACCGAGCGAAATCACGAGCGCAAGCGCCTTAAACACGGCGACCAGGATCAAAACCTTCAGCAACAGGTTGTTGTTCAGAATGTCTGAAATCGTGTCGTAACCGACGCCAAGCACGCGCGGAACAAAATAACCGATGATGCCCAGTCCGAGCGCGCCGATGGCCGGATGCCAGAGGTCGTCGATCGGCAGGCGGTCGAACAAGTCTTCGACCCAGTAGAGCAGGCGCGTGAAGCCGATTGCCGCCGCTCCGCAGATCAAGCCGAGCGCGACATAGTAGGGAAGTCCGTGCACCACGTCGAAATTGACATCACCCATCGAAAACATGGAGTGTTGGCCGAACAGAATCGTCCGGACGCTGGTCGCCAGCGTGCTCGCGATCACCAGCGGAATGAACGACCGGCTGCGAAATTCAAACAGCAGTAATTCGATCGCCAGGATTACGCCGGCAATCGGCGTATTGAACGTAGCCGCCATTCCGGCGCCGGCTCCGCATGCGAGCAGCACTTTGCGTTCCGAAGCGGTCGTCGCGATCAATTGGCCAACGAGCGATCCGACCGCGCCGCCGGTCTGAATGATCGGCCCTTCGGCTCCAAACGGGCCGCCCGTGCCGATTGCGATGGCTGCCGAAAGCGGCTTAAGAATCGCGACCTTCGCTTCGATCCGGCTGCGCGAGGTAAGGACAGCTTCCATTGCTTCCGGAATTCCGTGCCCTTTGATCTTCGACGACCCGTATTTCGCCATGAATCCGATGATCAGGCCGCCGAGGACGGGGGTAACGACGATCCACGGGCCAAGCAGCGTGTTCTCCGGGCTCCGAAAGTGAAACGACCATTCGTGGTAATAGGCGAGGTTCGTAAACAGACCGATGAGATCGTAAAGGATGTACGCGATAACACCGGCTACGATGCCGATCGCTGCGGCAAGCAGCGAAATCAGCCCGATTCGATAGCCGGGAACCGCTTCAGGCTCGATGCTTCTTTCTGTTTGAACGACTGCCACGAGATTTTCCCCTTCGTAAGGATTGCGGCGCACGGTTCTTGTGTTCGAGCGCCGTCATGCCCAGCAGGCCGGAGCGAAGCTGCTCGAGCTGCGATTTATGAAGCTCGGAAAGTTTGCCGAGCAGCGCATGGCCCTTGCCGGTGAGCGAGACCAGGACAAATCGCCGGTCGTTTGCGTCCGGCGTCTTGCGGACCAGGCCTCGCTTCATCGTCCGGTTCACGAGTTCGCCCACGCCGTGATGCCGCTCCTGCAAAAATTCGGCGAGTTCGGAGATCGTAGCTGATCCGTGGCTGGTGTGTCCGGCGACCCCGAGCAGCAATTGGTGTTGCTGCGGAGTCACCCCGTAAGCGCGGGCGGCTTTCTCGCTGAATCGCAGAAACTTGCGCAAACTGTAACGGAACCAGGCAAGTTCCCGCGTTACGTGCCACGCCGACCGCCGCCGGGCGCCGACTCTCTGGTTCTTCAGACTGTCATCCTGCTGCGCCATCTCAAATATTATATCGTAATACGATATGAATATCGCATGAATGTGCCGGAATCCTCCGTCTCCCCGGCAACACGCGAAAACGGTCATGCATCCGCCGGAAAGAGTGCGCAAATTTCGACGGCAAGTGGGTCGCTGCGAACGGAAATCCTGGTAAGTACTATTTTCCGTTTGAACAAAGCTGTACTTCGGTCCGCGTTCACACTGTTGCTGCTCTTGTAGGATCGAATCGAGGACGATTGCTCTTATGCCCAGGCTCGTTGTCTATCAGGAAGATCGCGCTTCGCAGGTCTTGGAACTCGCGGGCGACCGCCCGCTCTCGATTGGTCGTGCGAAATCGAGCGATCTGGTCTTGGACGATCCTGGCGTGTCGCGCCTTCAAGGTGTCGTGCGCTCGAATCCCGACGGCCGATGGGAAATCATCGATCGCAGCACGACGAACGCCCTGCTGATCAACGGCCGTCCCGCAAAGGAAGCGCTGCTCGGTTCGAACGACGAGATCGCCATCGGGCCGTTTCGCCTGCGATTTGAGGACTCCGCCGAGCGCAAGATCATGAGCTACGGCAGCGCAACTCTTCCTGGAAGCGTCACCAAGCTCGCAGCGGAAAATGCGTATTCGGGCTCCTTTCTACCTGTCGAACCGGTCAGCTCCATTTCAAATACAGACGCCAGGGGCGTAACGACTGCCGCCACTTCGCGCCTGCAGACGCTCGAACAGGAGAATCGGTTGCTCAAGGTGCTCTATCGCGTGAATCAAGCGATCGGGCAGATCGAGACGGTTCGCGACCTTACGACGCGCATCCTTGACCTCGTGCTCGAAATCAGCGGCGCAGAACGCGCCTTCTCGATGCTGCTTGAGGAAAATCCGGCGAACAAGGCCGACTTTGCGAAAGGCAATTACACGTTCAAGCCCGCCGTGATCCGCTATCGCGTCGAGTCGTCGCGTGAAGCCAAGGCCGCGCCGCAATTGATCATTTCCCGGACGATTATTCGGCAGGTGATGCAGGCGGGAATGCCGCTGCTGGTCACCGATGGCCAAGCCGACCCGCGATTCGCGGCAAACAGCAGCGTGGTGAACGCGGGAATTCAATCCGCGATGTGCGCGCCGCTCGGTGTCGGAAATCGCATTCGCGGCCTTCTCTATGTGGACAACCTTTCAAAACGCGGCATGTTCACGGTCGATCATCTCAATGTTTTTGCGGTGATCGCCGTTCAGGCGGGCATGACCATCGACCGCCTTCAGGGCCACGCCGAACCGGTGGAAATGACCCACTAGGGCAGGGCTTCTCGGCCCTTAGTACTAAAGTACTGGGCACGCTCTGGGCACATGCCTGGATCGGGCTTGGTCCGACCGCCGCAATTTCCCGCTAACCTGAGTCGATACATTCGATGAGGCGCCAAGGGTATGCCGCGCGGCGGACAAGCTTTCCGCCGGCCGGCATGTGGCGCGCGCAAGATGGCCAAACTTCTTCAAGTCCGCGAACTTAGCGCCGAGTTCCGCTCCCGGAACGCACCCGTGCACCGTGCCGTTGATGGAGTGAGCTTCGACGTTTCATCGGGCGAAGTCGTCGGACTGATGGGCGAATCCGGCTGCGGCAAGACGACGCTGGTGCTCGCGTTGCTCGGCCTGCACGACAAAGAGCGAGCGACGGTTTCCGGGGCAGCACTGTTTCACGGCGAAGACCTGATGGCGTTTGACGAGCGAGCACTGCAAAGAATTCGCGGCGCGAAGATCTCGCTCATCTCGCAAGAACCGGGAGTTGCTCTGTGTCCCGTGCGACGAGTGGGCGAGCAGATCGCTGAAGTTCTGCACGCGCATTCCGAGCAAAGCCGGAAAGCATGCCGCGCCGAGGCCGAATCGTGGCTCGTTCGCGTGGGGGTTGAGCCTTCTCGCAGATTTTTCGCGGCTTATCCGCATCAACTGAGCGGCGGTCAGCTCCAGCGGGTGGTCCTTGTGCAAGCGCTCATCTGCGGCCCCCATTTGTTGATCGCCGACGAGCCGACCGCTTCGCTCGACGCGCGCCATCAAGCCGAATTCGTAAAGCTGCTGCGGGACCTGAAATCGCAACTTGGTCTTTCTGTCCTGCTGATCAGCCACACGCCTGAAATTCAAGCCAGCCTTGCTGACCGTTTGCTCGTGATGAACGCAGGCCGCATCGTCGAGCAGGGCGCGGTCGTGAACGTGTTTCGCAATCCTTCCGACCAATACACACGCTCGCTCCTTGGCTGCGCAATGCACCCAAGCGCAAAGAGCGCGGCGGGCAGTGTTCCCCTGTCTCCGACGGCCTGTTCTGAGCAGTGTGTCCGGCGATGAGCACCGCAAGCGCACCCCTGTTTCGCGTCGTCGGCCTGGCCAAGACCTACGTCCAGCGGCGCGCTTTAGGCCGGGCAAAGTTCACCGTGCGCGCCTTCACGGACGTCAGCCTTTCGCTCGAGCCCGGCAGAACGCTCGCGATTGTTGGTGAATCGGGCGCAGGTAAGTCATCACTCGCGCGGTGTCTGGCGCTGCTTGAAAAATCTGACAGCGGCGAAATCTGGCACGACGGCCGCAACGTCGCAAAGTTGGGCGACAAAGAATTGCTTCGATTCCGTCGCGACGTCCAGCTGATGTTTCAGGATTCGACTTCGGCGTTGAATCCGCGCCTCTCGGCAGTTGATCTGATTGCCGAGCCGCTCCTCATCCAGCGAAACGACACGATCGCAAAACGTCGCCAGCGCGCTCTTGATCTGATGCGCACCGTTGGCCTTTCGCCCGATCATGCAAACAAACGCCCACTGGAATTCAGCGGGGGCCAGCGCCAGCGCATCGCGCTCGCCCGCGCACTGGTGCTGCAGCCGAAGCTTCTCATCCTCGACGAAGCCCTCGCCAACCTCGATGTCGCGCATCGGGACGCGATGCTGCGCCTGCTCAACGGCCTGCAACGTGAGCATTCGCTTTCCTACATTCACATCTCGCACGATCTGCGGATCGTCTCGCAAATCGCAAACGAAGTTGCGGTGATGCAAGCCGGCAGGATTGTCGAGCAGGGGCCGGCGAACGAACTCTTTTCGCACCCGCGGCATGCCTACACGCAGGAACTTCTCGGCTCGATGCCATCGCTCGAAACCCTGTTGCTGGAGCGCTCCGCTTAGGGCGCGCGCATGAGATACCTCAGCCGCCGCCTCGTGCACGCTGCATTCCTGCTAGTTGGAGTCTCGTTTTTTTCGTTCGCGCTGCTGCAATGGGCGCCGGGTGATTTTTTTGACGAGCTTCGCCTCAATCCTCGCATTTCCGCACAAACTGTCGCCGGCCTGCGCGACGAATACGGGCTTAATCAATCTCTTCCGGTGCGTTACGAACGCTGGCTCGGCTCGATCGCCAGGGGCGACCTCGGTTACTCGCTTGCCTACAACAGCCCTGTCGGACCGT
>DATMLZ010000093.1:0-2948 GCA_035569955.1 Candidatus Acidiferrum sp. | reverse complement strand
GTGGCCAGCGTCAATGTTGCCCTGGGCGTGCTGAAGGAAGGACTGTCGCTCGCCGTTTATCCGGAAGGCACGCGAAGTCCCGACGGGCGGCTGAGGCCGTTCAAGAAGGGAACCTTCGCGCTGGCGATTGAAGCCGGAGTGCCGATCGTGCCCGTTTCTATTTCGAAGGCGCAGCACTTGATGCGCAAGGGCGAATGGACGATGCGGCCGGGCGAGATCGTGGTGCGTTTTGGCCCCCCGGTGGATGCATCGCAGTACAGGATGGAGCGGCGAATGGAATTGCTCGCGCACGTGGAAGAACTCGTCGCGGCGGGATTGCCCGAAGATCAGCAGCCGCTTTCCGTGCCGGATCACGCCGATGAGAAATCCCAAGCGCGGTAGTAAAATGACCCCGCGAAGATTCGAGGGTTGAAAGGGGATTCGATGAAGAAATGCCGATGGCTCGCGCTTTTCGTGCTGTTTCCGCTGATCGCTGCGTCCGCGGGCGATGACCTCGCCCGTCATTGGGCCTACGACAAAAATCAGCCGCTCGAAATGTCGCAAGTCGGAGTGCAGGAGCGCGACGGCATCAAGATTTACGACATCAGCTACAAAGCGCCGGTTGGGGATCGCGCATCGCTCGTCGGGCCGAACGGCGGCAACGCGACCGCATATCTCGTCGTGCCGCCGGGGAAAGGGCCGTTTCCCGCGGTGATTTATGGCCACTGGTGCATGCCCGGTTCGGAGAAGAAAAATCGCACGGAGTTCCTGGACGAAGCCATCGTGCTGGCCCACTCGGGAGTGATTTCGCTGCTTCTGGATCACGCAACGGTGCATCCCGGTTTTGTAGAGGACAAGTCGCCACTGAACGAGCAGCAGGTCGCTGTAGATGTTCAACAGGACATCAACATTCGGCGCGGCGCCGATTTGCTCGTGACGCGCGCGGACGTTGATCCGAAGCGTGTCGCTTATGTGGGTCACAGTTGCGGCGCGGGAGCCGGGGCCTTCCTCAGCGGAATCGACAAGCGATTTAAATCTTTCGTACTGATGGCGGGCGGCTGGCCCGACGACACATTTAAGAAATCGCCGATGTACGAGCAATATCGACAGAAAATCGGGACCGAGAAATTTGACGCGTTTCAGGCCGAGCATTCGTGGGCTGACACTGGAAAGTATGTGTCGCACGCGGCGCCTGCCGTTGTCTTTTTGCAATTCGCGAGCGACGAGCAATTTGTTACGCCGGAGATGGACAAAGATTTCTTCGCAGCGGTGAGCGAGCCGAAGCGGATGAAGATGTACGAAGCGCCGCATGCGCTGAACGCCGACGCGACCCGCGATCGGGTTGCGTTTCTTGCCGAGCAGCTTTCGTTCAAGGCGCCGGACCCGAAAGCTGTGGCAGGAATTCCGGCGCTGGTTCAGCCGCCCTGGCCGAAGGACGCGCAGTAGGAAGTGCGCGCGGCGTTCGGTTTGGGCGGGGATCATTTGCCCGCCGCCGAGCGAAGGCTGGCGACTTCGGCGCGCAGCTCGCGCAGTTCTTTTTGCAAATCGGGCAGGCGATTGAATACGGCGATGGATTTTCGCCAGGCGAGATTGTCCATTGCGGGGTAGCCCGAATAGAGCGCGCCGGCGGGAACGTCACTCGGCACGCCCGATTGTGCTGTCAGCGTTGCGCCATCGCCGATCGTGAGATGACCGGCTGCTCCCACCTGACCCGCGAGAATGCATTTGTTGCCCACTTTCGTCGTACCCGCGAGACCCACCTGGCCGCACAGCAACGTATCTTCACCGACTTTTGACGCGTGACCCACCTGAACCATGTTGTCGAGTTTCGTGCCGCGGCCGATCTGCGTTTCACCGACGGTCGCGCGATCGACTGCACTTTGCGCCTGGATTTCAACGTCATCGCCGATGATCGCGACTCCGCTTTGGCGCATCTTGTACCAGGTTCCATCGGATTGACGCGCGAAGCCGAAACCGTCGCTGCCGATTACGACTCCGTTTTGAAGCAGGACGCGATGGCCGATGCGGCAGTGCTCGCGTACTGCGCAGTGTGAGTGAGCGAAGAACTCGTCGCCGATTTTCGCGCCGCGATAGATCGCCACAAAGCTGTGCAGCACAGCGTTGCGGCCTATCTCGACGTCTTCATCGACGAAGCAGTACGGGCCGATGTGCGCGCCCGCTCCAATCTTTGCTGACTTCGCGATAACGGCGGTGGGATGGACCGCGGCAGGGAATTTTGGCGCGGGATGAAAGAGTTCGATAGCGCGGGCAAAATCGAGGTAGGGATTCGCGGAGCGCAGGGCCGCGATGCGGACGGGGCCGGAGTCGGGGGCGATGAGAATCGCCGAGGCGCGGGTCGTGTCGAGCGCCGGGCGATATTTGAGATTGGCCAGGAACGTAAGGTGGCCTGGTCCGGCGTCTTCGATCCCGGCGACGGCTCGGATTTCGGTGTTCGCGTTGCCTTCGAGCTTGCAGCCGAGTTTTTCGGCGATCTCTCCAAGTTTCATGCGGACTCTCCTTCGCGCCCGCATTGTATTCTGGTTTTCGGTGTGGGAATCACTGAAAAGCCCACTTTTGTCTCGATTAGAAAATTGGAAGCGGTTGAAAGGAGGGGGCTTATTGTGATTTCTAATCGCGGCGTCTCGATTAGAAGTGAGGTGGCGAGTAACCCTTCGTCGGCACAGTGCCTACTGAGGGCATGTGAGTGGCGAGTGACAGGTGACTTTGAGGGCGGGAAAGGCGGCGCGAGCTGAACCCTTCGTACCTTAGGGCAAGAAATCGTCGAAAATTTACGATTAGCGATTTTTAGTTTGCAGATTCTTATAGGACTTACGCGCAAAGTTAATCGCGGATTTGCGATTAGGAATTTAGACGGTAGCGATAGGGTGGCGTTTTCTCTCTGTTGAGGTAGCGGCTTGGCAACGACGCGCAGGCCCTTCGTATCTCTGGGCAAGCAGGAGTGCCTGTGC
>DATMLZ010000092.1:0-33578 GCA_035569955.1 Candidatus Acidiferrum sp. | reverse complement strand
TCGCCGCCGACCCGAAGCCGTGGACGCGACTGCTCCATCGGCTTTCCCCTAGCCGTTTTCAATCGATCTTCGGAAAGAACCCGCAAGCGCCACGCGCCGCGATTGTCTGTCTTGATTGCGAAAAGCTTGTCAAGCCTGGCGGGCCCGACGCGCTGGTGAGTGCCGCGAGGACACTTCGCGCGCGCCTTGAGGAAATGTCGCACCAGTTGGGCTCGAGCTTCCCGGTTTACGTCATTTTCTCCAAACTCGATCAGGTTGCATACGCCACCGAATTTCTCGGCAGCTTGCGCGACGAAGAGGCCACGCATGTTCTCGGCATCACACTGCCCGTGACGGCGACATCCGGCGTTTACGCCGAGCAGGAGACCAAGCGCCTTTCGGCGTCATTTAATCAACTTTTTTCGTCGCTTGCTGATTGCCGCCCGGGACTTTTGAGCCGCGAACGTGACAAAACCAGGCAACCCGGCGTTTACGAATTTCCGCGCCAGTTCCGTCGTCTCGGTAAACCGGCTGTCGAATTTCTGGTTGAGCTTTGCCGGCCAAGCCACTTGCGCTCCGGTCCCTTCCTTCGTGGGTTTTATTTCGCCGGGCGCCGTATGGTGGCTTCGAGTGCGCCGTCTCCGGCCGCTCTCGCTGCGCAGACGATGGTCAGTCCCGCGCAGGGTTTTTCGGGCAGCGCGACGACGATCATGCGCGCCGAAGATATGCCTTCGTTTGCGCAGATGCAGCAGGCCGCGATGGGCACGGGAACACAGTTCGGCACCGGCACGATGATTCAGGGCCCGAGCGAGACGCGGATGGTTCCGCAGTGGGTCTTCCTGGCCCACGTCTTCAGCCACGTGCTCCTGCAGGATCGCGCGGCGCTCGGCGCAAGCGGCGCGAGCAGCAAGGTGAATTTCTGGCGGCGTCTGCTCTTCGCGACGGCTACCGGCATTTGCGCGATTCTGTTTCTCGCGTTTGTGATTTCCTTCTTCTCCAATCACTCGCTCGAATCGCAAGTCGCGACGGCTGCGCATGCCGTTCGCGTCGGCGCGCCGCCCAACGGCGATTTCGGTTCGCTCGCCGATTGGCAATCGCTCGACGCGCTTCGCCAGCCCTTGGCTGAGCTAAGCGGCTACGAACAGAACGGCGCTCCGCTCCATATGCGCTGGGGCCTTTACTCCGGCACCGATCTTTACAACCAAGGCCGGGCGGTTTATTTCGCGCGCTTCCGCCAGCTGCTTTTCGAGCAGACATACAATTCGCTGCATACAACGCTTACGCAACTGCCTGCGTCGCCGGGGCCGACCGACGATTATTCGGCCGCGTACAACCCGCTCAAGGCATATCTGATTGTCACTTCGCATCCGGAAAAGGCCACGCGCGAATTTCTGACGCCGGCGTTGCTAAAATACTGGCTTGCGGGGCGCGAATTGGATGACGAGCGCAAGCAGCTGGTTCAGCAGCAGCTCGATTTCTATGCCGACGAGCTGAAGATTTCGAATCCTTACGCGCTCGATGCCGATTTCACGGTCATCGGCCGGACGCACAGTTATCTTGCGCAGTTCGCCGCGACACAGCGCATCTATCGCTCGATGCTTGCGGCCGCATCGAAGTCCAATCCGAGCTTCAATTTCAATCGCAAATATCCGGACGGAGCGACTGTTGTCCGCGATCCGCTCGAGGTGGCGGGCGCGTTTACCAAGCCCGGCTGGACTTTCATGCAAAACGCGGTGCAACACGCCGATCAATACACGTCCGGCGAGGAGTGGGTGCTCGGCGAGCAGTCGGGCGGGCAATCGGGCGCCGCGAATTCAGCCGCTGACTTGAGCGCGCTCTACACAAAGGACTTCATCCAGACGTGGCGCGATTTCATGAATCAAGCCGTCGTCCTGCGCGGCGGAAGCTATCAGGAGCAAGCGCAGAAGCTCGCCCAACTTTCCGGTAATCGTTCGCCTTTGCTAATGCTTTTCTGCGAAGTGTCGCAAAACACCGCAGTTGGTTCGCCCGACGTGGCCAAAGCATTTGCCGCGACCGCCGCCGTTGTCGCCTCCCCCTGCCAGGATCAGGTGATTCAGTCATCCAATCAGGCGTATGTGAAGGCTCTCAATGGTGCCGAGACTTGCTTTGAGGGAATTCAGCCAGGGTTGCCGGCCGATCAGTTGACGACTGCGGTGAACGGCTGCAATCCGCTCCTCGCGCAGGCGCGTGCCGCGGCTGATCAAATTGCGCAGGGTATTCCGATCGATAACGATGGCAAGATGGACGTCGCCACCAAACGCCTTCTCGAGGGACCGACCGGCAACGCCGCGCCGCCACCGGCTCCGGGTGCGACAGGACTTGCCGCGGTGTGCGTGGCGATCAAGAATCTCGACGCGAAATACCCGTTCAATCCGACCGCGACACAGGACGATTCGCTGCAGGATTTCATCGCGTTCTTCCAGCCGGGTTCCGGAACGTTCTCCAAATTCCTCGACTCGAACAAGACCGTTTTCGATCTGCAAGGCGCGCAGTACGTGCAAAAGAGCGGAAAACCGGATGCGGCCCTTCTCGCATTCGTGAATCGCGCCGCGGAAATTCAACGCACGCTCTTTCCGAATGGATCTAACTCGCTGCAGTTCAAATTCACCGTGAAAGCGCATCCTCAGCCCGAAATCGCCAGCCAAATACTCACGATTGAAGGGCAACCGTTGAAAGTAGCGGGAAATCAGCAAGGCTCGAAATCGTTTGCATGGACCGGAGCCGGCGGCGAAAACAGCCTGACGATCAACAGCACGACTTACGGCGAATACGAAGGACCGTGGGCCGTCTTCCACCTTTTCGACAACTACACATGGACCGGTGATGCGAGCGGCTACCATTTGCTCTGGCAGGTCAAGGGATTCGGCGGCCAGCAAGCAAAAATCAACGGCAAACCGCTCGTCGCTGAGTTCGATTTGGATGCGGGCAACGTGCCGCTCTTCCAACATGGATTCCTCGCGGGCATGAAGTGCCCGGCGCACTAATTTTCCTCGCTCGAATCGGCGCGCAGTCAAAGCGCGCCGATGTTTGCGTTCCGTAACATATCAGCGAGTTCGATACTTCCGATTCAATCTATGAGTTTGCAATCGCCCCGGTGGTCTTGCACCATCGTACTGAGCTTAGAAGTGTATTCAGAGGCTAAGCTTGGTTCCGTACCAAGGGTCTACAGGACTACGCGCGCCAGCGTAACTTCAGTTGTCCGCTGACTTTTAAAAGCATTCGTATTCGCGCTGCGGGATACGTGTGCCCATTCGAAAGGAGAACTTCCGATGTCTGCCACATTTCCGAGCACCACTTCGTTCCGACCCGGCGTGTTTGCGTACACGATGCTCGAGCCGCCCGCGGGTCACAAGAAGAAACGCATGATGCAGAGCGTTGTCTCGCTTGTGGTGCACACGTCCCTGCTCGCTCTGCTGGTGATCTTGCCGCTCTTGATTTCGAACACGATCAGTCTTCAGCAATTGAATCGAACTTTCCTCGTGGCGCCGCCGCCGCCCGCACCCCCGCCGAAAGCTATGGTCGTGCACGCCGAGCCTGCGGCGCAAAAGTTCGCCGCCACTTCTGCGAAAATTGCCGTACCCACCGTGATTCCGAAACGCACCGCGACCGACGCTGCTTCGATGGCGGCGGCCCCCGAGATGATGTCTACGGCCGGCGTGATCGGTGGAGTTGGTTCGGTGCTTGGCGGTGAAGGCGTCGGCGTTCCTCCGCCACCGCCGGTTGCGGCCTCAACTGCTCCAAAGAAGCCGCTCCTGATTACCAACGACATGAAACAACCTGTGCTGATTTACGCACCGAAGCCCGCGTATCCGCCGATTGCCCAGGCAGCGCGGATTCAGGGAACCGTTGTTGTTGATGCGACGATCAACGAACACGGCGATGTCGTCGAAGCGCGCGTCGTCAGCGGCCCGGGTTTGCTCCGCCCGTCCGCACTGATCGCTGTCTCGCAGCAGAAATATCAGCCGACGATTCTGGACGGTCAGCCCACGCCGGTCGAGTTGCACGTCGAAATCTATTTCCATCTGTCGACGACCTGAGACAACTTAGAAAAGCCGAGGTGTGCGCGATGCTCTGCAAGCGCCTTGCTGCGGGTGTGTGCCGAGGACTAGGAATCGCGGCTGAAGAGTCCGAAAAGACCGCGTGACTTGGGCTGGTAGCGAACGACGATCGCCGTGACGTTATCGACGCCTCCGGCTTCGTTCGCCAGTTCAATGAGACGATCGGCCGCTTTTTGCGCCTTCTTCATGGAGACGATGGCATCCGCGATTTTTTCGTCCGGCACCATGCGAGAAAGCCCATCCGAGCAGAGAAGGTACGCGTCGCCGTCGAGCATGACGTGCTCGTCTACGTCCACCTCGACTGTTTCAGAAGCGCCGAGCGCGCGCATTAGCATCGTCTGATACTCGCTGTGTTCGGCTTGCTCGGGCGTCAGAATTCCCAGCCGTACTTGCTCGGCCACGAGCGAATGATCTCGCGTTAATTGTTCCATCAAGCGCTGGCGCAGGCGGTAAGCGCGGCTATCGCCCACGTGCGCGAGGCTAAGTCGATCGCCGTTGAGCCAGATCGCCACGATCGTCGCGCCCATTCCGCGTTTTTCCGGATCGGCCGACGCCTCCGAATGGATCGCGCGATTGGCAAGACGCAGCGCGCTCGCGAGCCGATTGGTCTTGTCGGTCAGATCCGGGCGTATTTCGCCCTCATAGGGGACAGAGGGATCTTTCGTTGCCGTGCGGCAGTGCTGTTCGATCGTGGTGACCGCAATTTCGCTGGCGACTTCTCCGTGGGCGGCGCCGCCGATTCCATCCGAGAGGATGAATAGATTGAGCTCCGGCACGATCCGCAGATTGTCCTCGTTCAGTTCGCGGACGCGTCCCAAGTCGGTCCGTGCTCCGAAATCTATCCGCACTGGGCTCCCTCAGTTAGGAGTAGCAATGGGTCATTCAAAGCCGCGGCCCGCGATGCTGGGCCATCCTGGAAATGTCGCGCGAGCGCACACGTCCGAGGGGCACAATTGTTATCAGGAAAGTTTGGTTATAACAAGTAACTTCCGCTAGCTCAACACTTTTACGCAGATCAACGATCATTATGGCTGGTGCCAAAATCGCACGTCCCGGCGGCGCCCATCGCAAGAATACGTTTTCCATTTTGGACCATGAGCGTTCCCGTCGCTCGTCCGCGCCGACCGATTTTCGGGTGCCCTCACCGAATTCCCTGCAAGTGCGAGAGCCCGGGCTGAAAGGATTAATTCGTTGACAGCTAAGGAGATTGGCGCTATCTAGGGCGCGGATGTGTGTGTCCGTCCATCGTGGAATTACTTGATTCTGGGATGCGGAAACCCTGTATTTTCAATGCGCTGCTCGAGACCAGTGCGATCGAGGACAAGAGCGAAAGGCAGTCTGCTGCCGTTTTGAGCGATTTTAGGGTCAAATATAGGTACCGACTGGCAATCGTTATGCAAGCTTACGGTCGGAAAACCAAGGGGATAACTCTGTCCCAGCAGAGACTCGATTGCTGAACAATATCGGCAAATACGAGATCGTGGCCGAACTCGGCCAGGGCGCCATGGGCGTGGTGTACAAAGCCCGCGATCCGCTCATTGGGCGCATGGTCGCGCTTAAGACGATCACCAGCGGTCTCTCCGGGAAACCCGAACTTCTCGAGCGCTTCTATCAGGAAGCCCGCTCGGCAGGCGCTCTGCAGCACCCCAACATCGTCACGATCTTCGAACTGGGAAAAGAAGGCGACACCCCGTATATCGCCATGGAGTTTCTCGAAGGCGATAGCCTCGAAAAAATCGTCGCGCGCCAGGATCAGCTGCCGCTCTCGAAAAAGATCGGCTTCATGTCCCAGATTTGCAGCGCGCTCGACTACGCTCACAAGCACGGCGTAATTCACCGCGACATCAAACCGGGCAACATTATGCTGACCAAGGACGGCACGGTGAAAGTCGTCGACTTCGGCATCGCGCGCCTGGTGGACACTTCGAAAACGCAGACCGGTTTGATGATCGGTACGCCGGCTTACATGTCACCACAGCTGCTGCGCGGCGAGCGCGCGGATGCACAAGCAGACATTTGGGCACTCGGCGTAATGCTTTACGAAATGATTGCCTACCAGCGGCCCTTCCAAGGCGACAATCCCGCCGCGCTGATGTGGGCCATCATCTCGCAGACGCCCAAGCCGCTCAGCAGCGTCGCGCCCGGTTGCCCGGCGGAACTGGAAGAAGTCGTAAACAAGATGCTCGAGAAGGAAGCGTCACTCCGTCTGCAGACGATGGAAGATGTGCTGCTCGAGCTCGATCCGCTTTACAAGCGTCTGCAAAAAGACCGCCTCGGCGAACTCGTCGCGCAGAGTCAGCAGCTGATCCAAAACCAGGAATTGCAACGCGCGCAAAGCTTGTTGCGCGAGGCGCTTCACCTTGATAGCTCCAACGCCGAAGCGAAGACACTGCTCGATCGCGTCGGTATGGAAATCCGCCGCATGCAGGCGCAAGCGCGTGCCAAAGAGCAGCTGGCCAAGGCGCAGGCCTTGCTCGATGCGGGGCGCTTGGAAGAGGCCCGAGGCGAAGCCGAAGCGGCTCTGCGACTCGATTCGAAATACGAACCCGCGCAACAGCTGGTCAACCAGATCAAGGACTCGATCGAGCGTATCAAGACGCTACAGGAAAAACTGCAGAGCGCGAAGCAGCGCGTTGCCGAGGGCAGTCTGCCGGAAGCAGACAAATTGGTCGACGAAACGCTCGCACTCGATCCAAAGAACGAACAGGCGCAGCTATTGCGCCGCCAGATTCGCGAAGAAACCGCCCGCCGTGAAAAGCGCAAGAAAATCAGCGATGGTCTGCAACAGGCGCGCGGGCTGTGGTCGCAGCAGAAGCATCTTCCGGCCGTCGAAATTCTCTCGGCGTTACAACAGGAATTCCCAGCCGAGGGAGAAATCAGCGAGCTGCTGATTACCGTCCGCCACGATCAGGCTGAGCAGGAAAAGCAGGAATTACTTGCCGAGGTCCGCAATTTGTTGGCGGTGCAGCGTTATGAGGATGCGCTTGCCGCGCTCGAGCCGTTGCGCACGGCCTATCCGGGCGACGCGGCCGTTCGTCACCTCACAGGACTTGTTCAGCAAGAACAACAGGTGCATGCCAAGCGCCAGCGATTCGAGGCGGAACTCGCAGCCTTGCGCGCGAAGGTAGCCGACTCGCAGTGGGATGAGGCGCTCAAACGCGGCGAGCAGTTGCAGAAGGAATTTCCGCAGGAATTCGAGCTTCTCGAGCTGGTCAAGTACGTTCGCGCCGAATCCCAACGCGCCGCACAGAAGCGCTCGATCGACGAAAAGATCGCACAAGTGCGTTCGCTAGTCGATAGCGGCTCGTTCGCGCAGGCGATCAAGGCGGCTGAGAAAGCCCTCACCGAAGCGCCGAATCAGGTCGACCTGATGATCCTGCTGGGGAAAGCTCAGGTCCAGCAGAAGGAAAGGGAAAAGCACGAATTCCTCGAGAAGCGCATTCGCGAAGTGAAGGCGCGCATCAACCGCGACGAACTGACCGACGCGATCGACCTCGCCCGCCAGACGATGCTCGTCGCTGGCCCCGACACCGACATCACGCAACTGCTCCACTCCGCGGAGATGGAGATCTCGTCGCGCGAGAAGAAAAAGGAGCAGGACAAGCAGGTCGACACAGCCAAGACTCTGATCAACTCGGGCGATTTTGCAGGCGCGACTCGCGTGCTCGATCAGGCCATGGCAACGCAGATTTTGGACGCGACCGATCCGCGCGTTCAGGCCGCGCTTCAAGAGATTCGCGATACCCAAGAGAAGCAGCAGCGGGAAAAGGAGCGCGAGAAGCAGCGCCAGAAGGAACAGGCCGAGCAACAAGCGAAGGACGCCAAGGAGCAGGAGCGAAAGAAGAAAGAGGCCGCGGACAACAAGCGCGCCGCCGAGGCAAAACCAGAAGCCGCGCCTTCGGCGAGGGAAGAAAAAGGCGGTGCAGCGCCTTCCTCCCCTTCCATGCCGTCAACTCCTTCCGAGTGGCCGCCCAAGAGCAAGGATCCGGGCCGCGACTACATCTATCAGTCAGCGACCATGATGCAGGGCGTGCCGACGGGGACTTCTGAAGTTCATCCGGTCGAGTCTTCCGCCTCGGCAACCATGATCGCCTCCGGCTCCGCGATTCCGGTGATCGAGCGGCCTGCGGAAAAGCCGGTCGAGCGGCCGGTTCAGCGCCCGACGATTCCCGAGCCCACGGTAGAAGTTCAGTCGAAGAGCAAAAAGAAAAAGAAGGGCAATGCCGAAGCGGCGCAGGTCGATGTCGCGTCACAACCGCCGGTGATGCACGAAGAGTTCCCGGCAAAGGTCGCGGCCCCGATCTGGAAGCAGCCGATCCCGCTCGCAATTGGTGGTATCGTCCTTGCGTCGGTCGTCGGTTTCGCTATTTTCGAAGCCACCAAGTCGCCCACACCGGCGCCGACACCGGAGGTCGTCGTCGAACCACCGGCATCGGGCACCAGCACCAGCACCAGCGGCAACGCGGCGGCTGTGACGCCTGCACCTCCGCCCGCTGCGGATCCGAGCGCGGCGATCCGCAACCAACAGCAATCCTTAATTGACCAGGCCGGTCGCCAGTTTGCCGCGGCGAAATACGACGACGCGCAGCGCCTGCTCGATCAGGCGAAGGCGCTCAACGGGCCGCTCGGTCCCAAGATTCAGGGTCTGGAAGATCAATACAAGAAGGCCGCATCCGACGGCCAGGCCAAGCAGCTTCTTGCTCAGGAGAACCAGCTTTGGGATCAGGCGATCGCCGCGTTTAACGGCGGCAACATGGACCAAGCTTCCGGCGCGTTCCAGAAGATCACGCAGATGCAGGGTGGTGTTCACAAAGAGGACGCGAACGATTATCTGACCAACAAAATCCCCGCTCGCGTCAAGGAGAACAACGCCTTTGCCGAAGCGCAGTCTCTGGCGAACGCCAAAGATATGGGCAGCTTGCAGAAGGCAGCGGGCGATTTGAACCAAGTCCTTCAAATCGATCCTGGCCGCGCCGATGCACGCAACATGCTCGAGTCGGTAAACGCCGGCATCACGAATCTGAACAATCAGCAGAAGCAGGCCGATCAGTTCGCGCAGCTGGTGAGCCAATACAACAACGCGGTCAACGCCAAGGACACGCAGAAGCTGCAAGGCCTGCAAAACGATTTCCGCACGATCGCGACTTCGGGCGCGCCACAAGCGGGCGATGCGCGCAACTACGCGGAAAACATGATTCCGGACGCCATCAAGCGCCTCACTCCTGCGGCCGCGCCTCCTCCGGCGCCGAAACCAGCCGCTCCGACGACCACGCATCTCAACGTTTCGATCGCCGCCGTTCCGCACCAGGCCTACGGTGGACCGGTGAACGAAGGCCAGATGATGAGCGGCGCGTTCCTTGATCAGCCGCTGCGCCTGGAAAGCTCAGACGTACCGGTTGCGCTGGCATCGCAAGGCAAGGGAACTGTGAATCTGCTGGTGAGCATCAATGAAGCCGGAAAGGTCTACGACGGCCGTTCCATGGGCGGCGATGCCAACCTGGCAGGGCAATTGCTCGCTGCGGCGAAAGCTTCGTGGCAGTTCAACAAGCCCGTGGTCAAGGGCAAAGGCGTAAAGACCACCGCGGTGCTCACAGTTCAGTTCTAAGCGCGCAAGACGCGTTCAGGCGCCGCTCCGGTAACTCCCTGTAATTGTCTGGCGTTTGATCTTTTCGTAGAATTCGCGGACTTTTGCCTCTGTCAGCAGTTCCTCGACATTGCTGTCAGGAAGGAAAGCCGTGCATCCACCACGAAAGCTTTTGTAAAGATCCTGTGGCCCGTGCATTACGCGCGGCCGGTCCATCAGAGCATTGAGATCGTTGATCGTTTGCGCCACATCGGGATTGCTACGGTTTTCGACTGGGATGCCATTCGACGCGACGAGCGTAATGGTGCGACCGGTGGCTTTCGGGTCGATCACGCCCATCAGGTCGTAGTCGCCCACAAACGCGAGCTGGCTTCCAGGCTCGATCACCTGTCCCAGCGCATTCACATCCGCAGTATTGAACGGGAATCGCTTCGAGAGTGCATCGGCAGGGTTGCGCCGTGCGACACCGTCCTGATCGATCACGTAAAAGCCTGACGAGCGCGCCATCGCGATCTGTGCAACGTCAGTGGCCGTGACTTTGCCGGTTTTCTCGTCTGTATGCAGCGGCTCAAGAACCTTTGGCTTCGGCGGATACCCCTTGTCGATCCATGGGGTCGACTTGATGTTCGTGTTCCTCACGACAATGATTCTCGGCCGAGTCGGGCGGCTCGCGACTGTCTGAAACACGCGAAAGTGTGCGGCCGTAATGCCGCTCGATGGCAAATAGGCGGAAGGCATCGTAGCCTCGAAAAACCCCCGGCTTGTTCTTGCTCAGAAAGTGAACTTAATGCCGAACTGCATCGTCCGGCTGCTCGTGTTCATGAATTGCGTGGTCAGGAAGGAATTCTTCCTGACGGTGCCGGTCAGCACGGAAGCATCGATAGCGTTTTCCGGAATCACGCCCGTCACCGAGGCCGGAGTGCGGCTCGGAGAGAACGCATAGGCCGGAGTTGGCTGCGCGTTGGACGCGAAGACGTTGCCGATGGCGAAGCCGGGATTCGCGTGGTTCAGAGCGTCATACACCTCCCAGCGGAATTGCAGCACTTTCGATTCGCCAAAATGGAAATTCTTCATGAGCGCCGCATCCCATTCGACCAGGTTCGGTCCGAACAGAATGTTGCGGCCCGCGCTCTCGGCCTTGTACTGCTCGCTCCCCACGCTGAAGGACTGTCCCGGTTTCAGGCCAAGCGGCGTTTGCACGAAGTGCGCGTTTGCCGGATCCATCGAGTAATTCGCGACTGTAAGGCCGTTTGGACCGGGAGGAATCGCGCAACCCGTTGAAGTGAGCAGCGCAACGCTGGTGAGCGGCGCGCGGGGATTTCCAATCGCCGGGCGATCGTTGGTCAGGATGCCGTCGCCGTTTGCATCCGCGCAAAGGCCGGTCGGCACCGCGTTGAGAGGCGAAAATGGCTGCCCCGATTGATAGCTCACGATGCCGTTCAACTGCCAGCCGCCAAGTGCCAGTCCCCTTGTGGGGAAGGGCTCCCATAAATAGCTCGAAGAAAGCCGTTGCCGCCGGTCAAACGAGGAACTTGCCTTTTCCGCTTTGATGTTGCTCGGATTCTCTGCGAACGGCGTGATGGCTTCGATCGACTGCAACCCTTGCGCTTGCGGCGAAAGGTAGAAGGAAGAAAGGAAGTCGTTCTGCACGGCGTTTGCCCCGACGAACGCGGAAAGGAACTGCACGGTGGGACCGAAAATTTCGCTGGCGTTGTCGATCATGTGGCTCCACGTATAGCTCGTAGTAAACGTGAAGTCTCCTGCGCGCGACCGCTCATAACGCTTCGTCAAACTGGCCTGTAAGGCGTTGTAGGTCGAATCGCCGGCGTTGGTTACCGCCGTGATGTCGCCGTGTGTCGCGTCAAGGCGGGGATTCAAGCAGCCAAGGTTGTTCACGGCAAGGGTCGGGCAAAGCGTTGTATTGGTCGGCTGACCAGAGGCATTGGTAGCCCATCCGCCGAGCGGGTTCTGATCCTGGCGAAGGTAAAGCTGCGTGCCCTTGCTGCCCACACCGCTGATTTCGACGAGCCATGACGGCTTGAATTCCCATTGCAGCCCGAGCGAATAGTTCTGCACGTAAGGGTTGCGCAGCGTGTTTGCAACCGTGAACTCGCTTGAGCAGTTACCCAGGGGCACCGAACCCGCAATTGTGACGCCGAGCGCCGGCGTTGTTCCGTTGACGTCCGGGCCACAGCTCTTCACTCCAACCGAGAGAGCCGCGGTCGTGAGCGGCGCGTTGGGGAATGTGCCGGTCGGTTGGGCAATGGTTTTTGGCTCACCGATTGAACCGGCCCCGGCCGCTGAAGTTGTAACGACGAGCGGCGAAATCGGTCCGCTCTGCCACATCGAAAGTGCGATATCGAAAATCACCGGGTTGTACTGGATGCCGTACCCGCCGCGGACGACCACGTTCTGCACGGGCGACCAGGCAAATCCGAATCGCGGTCCGAAATTCTTCTTGTAGGAATCTACCGACGGCGCGTAGGTCGGATACAAATTGTGCAGATCATTGATCGGCGAGCCGAAAAGCTCATATCGTATCCCCGCGTCCACCGAAAGCGAGTGCGTCAATTGCACCGTGTCTTGAAAGAAGACGGCTTCGTCGTAGGTGCGCAGCGCAAGTGAACCTTTTCCGCGCGTCAGTCGCTGGAACGTTACGGTCGCGGTTCCGGGTGTGTTGTTGACAAAATCGGTGAACCCGCAGAACTCAGGATTCGTTGTGCACGGCGAGCCGCCTGTGCACCCGGGGCCGATCGCGCCGGCCACGTCGCAGCTCCCGCCGAGCAATCCGAAAACGTATTGCCCCAGATTCGATGAGAGGCTGCTCAAACCGGAGTCGGTGCGAACGAAGTCCGCTCCGAACTTGAAATTGTTGCGGCCGTGAATCAACGAGAAGTTGTCTTGGATTTGATAAATGTTGCTGCGGAATGTGCTCGGGGTGCTGTTCTGCCCGATCGTGAAACGATTTCCCGCCGAGGGGAAGTTGTTTGAATACACGCCAAAGCCATCGGCGGAAAATTCATCTTCAACGGTCACCGCAGGCTGACTGTTTCGCACGCTCACCGGTTCATCGAAAGCGCCTATGCCTTGCGCGATGCGGCTGTAAGCGAAGCGCAATTCGTTGAGGTACTTCACGCCATAGAAGCGATGGTCGATCACGGCGCTTTGCGTGCGTTGACGTGTCAACAGGCGCGCATCGGGCAACAAGCCAAGGTCGGAGAATGCCGTATCGCCCGCGGTGCTGAGCGGTACATTCGGGGTTTGCAGGTCGTCGAAAAGATAGCGGCCGTAAATGTCGTTGCGGTTGCCGACCTTCTGATCGACGCGGCCCGACGCTTCGTTGTCGCGCACGTCGAAGACATTGGCGCGCGGCACGTTGTAGACGTTGTAGGTCACGCCGTCGACTGCGGGCTGCGTTGGGAGGCAGGGATTGGTCGAATTGAATCCGGCCGGTGCGGGCGACGTGAAGCAAGTGCCGCCCTGGCTCTGAACGGTTGTCACCGAAGGCGTCGCAAGATACGCGGCAAGCGTCGCGGTGGACGGCAAACTCTTCAGTTTGCCGAGGCCTGTGGCGCTCGAGTCTGGCAACGTGCTCAGCACCGGAAACACGCGAGACAGATCGTCGCGTGCGCGGTCCCACTGATACGAGAGAAAATAAAAGCTGCGATCTTTTTTTATCGGTCCGCCGAGCGTTGCGCCGGCCTGGTTTTCGTACGATGTCGGCGTTGAGGTGAGTTGCGCCGCTTTCTCGGCGCGATTCAGCGCGTTGAAAATGCCGTCCTGCCCGAACCAGAAACCGGAACCGTGCAGATTGTTCGAACCACTCTTGGTAATGACGTTCACGGTCGCGCCGCTGTTCCTTCCGAATTCGGCGTCTTCCTGGTGGGTCAGGATCGTGAACTCTGCGAACACATCCGTGTTTGTAAACTGTGTGGCTGCACCACCGAAAAGAGGCTCGTTATTGTCCACGCTGTCGATGATGAAATTGTTGTCACGGCCGCGCGAACCGTTGCTCGAGAAGGGAACCAGCGTGCTCGCAAAGCTGAACGTGCGGACGCTCACCGTGCCGGGCGCAAGCAGCGCGAGGTTATTGATGTCGCGCGTGAGAATAGGCAAATTCTGAATTTGCGCGGTGGAGAAATCGTAGCGTAGCGTCGCGTCGGTGGTGTCGGTTGTCGGCGCCGTTGACTTTACTTCGACCGTCGTTTCCTTCGAAGCGATCTTCATGCTGAAGTCTTCGAGAGTCACTTCGTCCACCGCGACCACGACTTCGACGTGCTTCATGGTTTGCATGCCGGGGAATTGCACAGTCACATCGTAAGAGCCCGGCGAAATTTCAGGCACGCGGTAATGTCCGTTTTCGTCGCTGCTGGCAAGGTAGGCGCGCCCGGTCTCGCGGTTTGCCACAGTGATCGTGGCGCCCGGCAAAGGCTGGTTTTGCTGGTCGCGCACGCTTCCGGCGACGACGCCGCTGATGCTCTGCGCCCGCGTTGGAATCGCGGCGAGACAAAATAAAGTCAGCACCAGCGCGAGAATCGCAGCCTTAAGCCGGGGTAGGTTGCGCATCGAGTTTGCTCCTCTTTTGTCCTGGGAAAGCGCGCGGGGGCCGCGAAAGCACACCCCAGACAGGCTTCTAACGCAAAAATTCACAGGTTGGAACAGGTTGTTAACAGGGAATCGAAGGCGTTGTCAAGAAGTTATCGCCATATGCCATATACAACACCGTGAATTAGTTACGCGCCAAAATTCCGTTGACTTCGTTTGGACGCACATAGTACTTTGCGCCCACATTTGTGTGAATACCTTGAGATAAGTGCGTCTAGACGGATTCTGTCCGTCTCGCAACGGAGAAATAGGAATGGCGAAGACCCCAGCCCGCATTGCCTCCCTGTATCTGTCTGTATTGCTTTCAGAATCAAAAGCACGCGCCCGGCGGAATGGAGTGCGCGCCGGCCTTGTCGCGGCGGCGTGCGGTGCGGTCTTGCTTGCAGGATGCAGCGTCGGCGGCGGCGGAGTCTCCAGCGGACTGCAGCCTGGCGGCGGTGGCGGTCTGCTCAGCTTCGAGAGCACGACGATGCCGGACGGAGTCGCCGGCAGGACGTATTCCAAAGTGGCCGTAACCAGCGTGCTGGCAAGCGGCACGACGCACTATCCCATTTCGCCGGCGCTCGTGAGCGGTACCTTCCCGGTCGCCTCTTGCACGGTAAGCGCCGGAACACTTCCCGCAGGAATGAGCCCAGCGCTGACCATCGACTCTACCGGCGCTGGCTGCATAATCAGCGGCACCCCGACCGCGGCTGGCACATTCAACTTCACGATTCAGGCGCTCGATTCGAATAGCCCGCCCCGCGCGGCGTCCCAGTCGTTCACTCTCAGGATTCGTCCAGAATTCGCAGCCACCGCGCCGCCCGCAGACACTGCAAACGTTTTTGTTCCCGGTGTGAAAGGGCGCTCGTACGGAATGCTTTCCGCAACGGCGACTCAAATTACGACCACTTTGGGTCCCGGTGTCGGCAACCCGCCCATGGCGGCGAACGGTTGCTCGCTGTCGGTTGCGCCATCGAATCCCGGACTTTCCATAGCAATAGCCGGCACATCAAATTGCCTGATCAGCGGAAATTCAATGTCGACGGCGGGCACATTCGCGTTGACGGCGACCATCACGGATTCGCCGATCCTCGATCCTGAGACGAATCTAACGGCTGTGCCTGCCAAGATGCTCACTGCGTTATCGAGCGCGTCGCTCGCTGTGAATGCTCCACTCACTTTGACTGCACCCGCTGGGCTTGCGACGGCTGCGGACAATCGCTCGTACGGAACCGGCGGCACATGCAGCGGCGGAGCGTGCCTTCCCGCGAGCTTTGCAGTCAGCGGCGGGCTTGGCGGATATTTGGCGAACGCAAACGTCATTAACTCGCCTGGCTCATGGTCATGCCCGCTGGTCGGTTCCGCTTATAACTGCTCGACGACTTCTGTTGTCGCTTCCGGTCCATTTCCGGCCACCCAAAGTCTCAGCATAAGCACGGCCGACACCCAAAACGCGGCGACGCCCGCCTCGTCAGCGGCGACTGATCCGGCCAGCACAGGTTCAGTGGGACTCAACGTTGCGGCTCCGCTGACGCTGACGGCGCCAACGATTGCGGCTTCCGCGGTTACGGGGCGTTCATTCGGTCAAGGTTCCACCTGCTCTCCAACGCCTGCGTGCGCAGCGCTCCCCTATACGGTTTCAGGCGGACTCGGCACTTATGCCACGAATGCAACGGTTGTTTCTGCACCCGGCACGTGGGCATGCGCACTGAGTGGCACGACATATAACTGCTCTTCGGCTTCGGTGACGGCGAGTTCGCCGTTTCCGGCAACGCCGAATCTAAGCATCACGGCGGCCGACGCGGCGAATGCCTCGGTTCCGGTCGGGACATCAAACACGGCGACTTTCGCTCTGACAGTGAATGGCCCGCTGACGGTTGCCGCTCCTACTTCTCCTGCCGTGGCAGGAAACGGTCGCCCGTATGGTGCCAACGCGAGCGTGCCGAACCCATCGGTGTGCGGAGTTGGCGGAGCGAGCGCTTGTGCTCCTGCTTCGTTTGCAGTGAGTGGCGGAAACGCGTCATACGCGGCAAGTCCGGTGATCACAGCTTCTCCTGGGACGTGGGTGTGCCCGTTGAGCGGCACGAATTACGCTTGCGCCAGTGCGGCAGTCGTGGTAACCGGACCATTCCCGGTCATTGCAAATCTTGGTTTGAATACAGCGGATTCCGCGAACCAATCAACGCCGAGTGGGTCGTCAAATACTGCAACGGTGGCGCTCACGGTCGTCGGACCAGTGGCGCTGGCTCCGCCAGGTAGCTCACCGGTCGCTGTGAACGGACGAGCATACGGCCAAGGCACAAACTGCGCTCCAAGTACGAACTGCACCGGTTTGTCTTATGCGGTTTCCGGAGGACTTGGCGCTTACGCACCGGCCGCAACGGTTGTTTCGGCACCAGGGACGTGGACTTGCACGCTTGGCGGCTCGGCTTATAGTTGCGCGAGCGGATCAGTGTCGGCGACGGGACCCTTCCCGGGTTCATCAACTTTGAGCGTGATGGCGTCGGATCTTGCGAACGCGTCGACTCCTGCGGTTGCATCGAACACAGCTAATTTCTCGCTCACGGTGAATGGCCCGCTGACAGTGACCGCTCCAACGACTGCCGCCCCGGGAGTGACAGGGCGCTCGTACGGTCAAGGTTCGGTCTGCTCTCCGTCGGCGTGCGCCGCGCTGCCGTACACGGTTTCTGGCGGACTTGGTGGTTACGCCGCGAATGCGACGGTCGTTTCCGCGCCCGGCACGTGGTCATGCACGCTTGCCAGCGCAACGTACAACTGTTCCTCAGCTTCTGTATCGAGCGCTGGACCATTCCCCGCGACGCCGAACGTGAGCATCACAGCGACGGACACGGCCAACCAGTCGACTCCAGTGGGTACTTCGAACACAGCCAGTTTCGGGCTGACCGTGGATGGTGCGATCACGCTAACAGCGCCGAGCAGTGCCGCTTCGGCGGTCATGGGACGTTCCTACGGTCAAGGTTCCACTTGCTCCCCGACGCCTGCCTGCGCCCCCCTTCCTTACACAGTCTCCGGCGGACTCGGCAGCTATTCGGCGAATGCAACAGTTGTTTCGGCACCCGGCGCGTGGATATGCCCGCTTGCCGGTACCACATACAATTGCGCTTCGGCTTCGGTCACTGGCACTGGACCATTTCCGGCAACCCCGAACGTAAGCATCACGGCGACGGATGTGGCGAACGCTTCGGCTCCTCTTGGCACGTCGAACACCGCGACTTTTTCATTAACGGAGAGTGGGCCGCTGACGGTCACCCCTCCTACTTCTCCTGCCGCGGCAGCAAATGGCCGCGCTTATGGAGCAAACGCCAGCATCACGAACCCGCCGACGTGCGGAGTCTCTGGAACGCTTGCGTGTTTGCCCGCATCATTTGCGGTGAGCGGCGGCACACCGCCATATGCTCCAAGTCCATTGTCGATTCCCGCCTCTCCGGGAACCTGGATGTGCCCACTGAACGGAACAAACTACGATTGCGCAACGGCTTTGGTTAGTGCCACTGGTCCATTTCCGATTAGTGCGCCTCTGACTTTGAATGTCACCGATTCGGCGAACCAGTCGGCCCCGGCTGTGACAACGTTTGCTGCCGCAACGGCCACGATCCAGGTCGTCGGCCCGGTCACGCTGGCTGCTCCGGTCGGCTTGCCGACTGCCGTGAATCAGCGTGGATATGGCTCGAACGGCCTCGTTATCGACACCCACTGCGGATCGGGGAGCACAGTTTGTCTTCCGGCGTCTTTCACCGCTAGCGGAGGGCTCGGCAGTTATGCCGCAACGCCCACTATCGTTGTCGCTCCCGGCACTTGGCAGTGCCCGCTTACTGGCACAATTTACAATTGCGCGACAAACACAGTGAGCCCGACCGGCCCGGTTCCTGGTCCCGCGAGCCTGACTCTTACCGCATCAGATATACCGAACGCCTCGACGCCAAGCGGGACATCGAGCCAATCTACCGCGACGCTTACCGTCAACAGTGTCATGACGATTGCGCCTTCGGGAACGGCACCGGACACGGTCACTAATCGCGCGTACGGAACCACCAACAATTGCTTGCCGGGCCCGGTCGCTTGCCAGCCGATTCACTACACGGCATCAAACGGACTGGGGCTCTATACGGCGGGAACACTCGCGCTCGGGTCGGGAATTCCCGATACACTTCCGTGTTCTGTGGCAGCAGCGATTTATTCGTGCTCGACGGCGAAAATAAACAGCGCGCCGACAACAGGTGTGGCGCTGAACATGACCGCCAACGAATCCGGCAACCTTTCCACCCCTACAGGAACAGCCACCGACTCCAGCAAATCAATCAACGTACTCACCGGCGTTTCGGTCACGCCAAATCTTGGGGCGACATGGCCCAACGGCGTCCAGAACCGCTCGTACGCAACCGGCGCTCAGCTTCAATTTACGGCCGCCAACGGAATTGGACCGTACGTGTTCCCGGTTACAGTCCCGGGCTCGTTCCCGACCGGCTTTAATTGCACTCCGTCTGGGGCGATTCTGACGTGCTCGTCAGCATCAGTCACAGGAGTCGGTCCCTTTAGTCCTCAGATGTCGGTTCAAGATACGGGAAATGCGTCGACTCCGCCTTCCACCACGACCAGCGACCCGGCATCCCAAAACACGAGCTCTTTGACGATTGCAAACCCGATCACCGTTTCACTTCCGGGAACTAAATTGCCCAATGGCCTGGTCAACTTTCCCTATCCGACCGTTTCAAACACTTCGACGTTTCAGGCGACGGGCGGGCTGGGAGGGTACTCGTGGGTGGCTGCGCCGTCGACAGCTTGCACGGTAACGTTGAACGGAAATCTGCCAACAGGCCTTGCTTTGGGCTCGGGTACGGCCGCCATCACGGGAACACCAACGGCGGCGAGCGCGACGACTACAGACTTCAGTTTTGACGTCTGCGCGTCCGACACCGCGAACACCACGACTCCAAGCGGCAACGGCATTACGAATTTCACGCTCAACGTGATCGACACGCTCGCTTATGTGACGGAGCCTGCCTCGGATCGAGCCGAAAGCATTAACACGTCGTCGCAGGCGCTTGCGACTCACAATCCCATTACCCTGGATACGGGCGGTGCGCCCTATGCAGCCGCTGTTTCGCCATCGGGCGGCGTCGCTTACTTCACCGAACCCGGCACCAATCAGTTGGTGGCGGTGAATACCATCACAGGAGCGAAGATCGGAAGCTCAATTACGTTGCCTACAACTCCGTCGGCATGCGCGCCCCACGGAGTTCTCGCTACGAAACTCCTCGTTTTCATAGCATGCGCAGGGAACAACACGGTCATCGCCTTGGATGCAACAAACCTTAGCGCAACGCCAGTGGCCAGCATCTCCACGGCTTCGGCGCCTGAACAACTTGCGATTCGCGCCGATGGTCTGCGCGTGTACGTGACCCTGCCCTCGACAAACCAGTTGTTTGTGATCGATAACAGCGTGTCACCGCCGGTGCAGCTGACGGGCGGCACCATCACGAATCCACTCACGTTGCAAATAACGAATGGCACCGAGCCCTTTAGCATCGCCGTGGTGCCAAACAGCGCCTCGGGCGATATTTACGCCTACATTTCCAAGCAAGAGGGTACCGCAACGAGCGACGGCGTTGATATTGTGAGTGGCCTTGCGACGGATAATTTCGCCAACTCTTCAACCATCAATACGGGCACCAACCCAACCCCTTCGGTCCCGAGTTTTGTGGCTGCAACTCCCGATAACAACCGTATATATGTGAGCCTGAACAGTACAGGGGCCGTCGCGGTAATTGACAACACAATCGCCAACCCCACCACGCAAATTACTGGCTCGCCGTTCAGCCTCGTGAGTGGTGCTAACCCGACAGGCCTTACGATCCCGGTTCTAAACCCTGTGCCAGGTACTGGCGTGCGCGTCTATATCGCCCAAAGCGGGAAGAGTAACGTCGCCATCTACGACAACAGTTCAACACCGGCTCCAGATGGCACGCCAACTGTGACCGTTGGTCCAACGACAAGCTTAAACGGCATGGCAAGCATTCCGCCTCCTCAGTAATCGCGGTTTCGTTCAGGAGCAGGGCCGTTGTCCTAATAGCCAACGGCCTTGCCCGTTTGGACATTCATCGTAGTCCTCGCAAAAGCCGCTGCGCCTGCCCGATGCTAAATTTGACTCCACTGGTATCGGATCTTGAGTGCTCCCGTCACGCCTGAAATCAGAGGTTCGCAAGTGCGAAGCATTCGATTGAGGACGAAGTTTCTCCTCTCCCTGCTCGCTATCTCGGCGATGCTCACCGTGGCGACGCTCCTCATCGTCAGCCACGAAGTACAGATGCGCGTCCGTGAAAACCTCAGTTCGGACCTGCACAGCTCGATGGGAACCTTCCAAATCTTCGAAAAGGGCCGGGACCAGACCTTCACCAGCACCGCACAGCTTCTTGCGAACCTGCCCAACGTCAAGGCGATGATGGTCACCGATGCCCGCACGATCCAGGACGCCTCCGAGTCTCCCTATAGCCAGAGCGGCGCCGACTTGCTTGTTTTGGCTGACCGGACCGGAAAAGTCGAGGGTCTCCGCAATGCGGATGAAAGCCTTTCGGCGCAATCGGCCCAAGATCTGCTACTTGGTTCGATCGGCCGCGGCGAAAATCGCGACTGGTGGTTCGCAAGCGGCCATCTCTACCAGATCTGGATCCAAAAGATTTATGCCGGCAGCCAGGCCTCCAACACTTTTTTGGGCCTCATGGTCCTCGGCGACCGCGTGGATGATCGGTCTGCCAAAGACTTTTCTGCAATCGCCTCGAGCGAAGTCGCCTTCTTCCATGGCAGCAATCCCGTGGCCTCAACGCTGAACGGCCTTGACGGCACGACACTTCTCGCTGGATTACGTTTCGGAGCGGGCAAGGATAGTCCTGTCGAGTTTCAGATCGGCAACGAACGCTACATCGCGTCGGCACTCAGCCTTTCGAGCGATCCACCCGTCACGCTGGTGGTCTTCAAATCGTTGGACAAGGCCACCTCCTTCCTCACTGAGCTCAATCGCGTCCTTCTTGCTGTTGGTCTGTTCAGCGTTCTGGTTGGCGCAGTTCTGGTTTTTCTGATCTCTGACACGTTTACGCGGCCGCTTTCGAATCTCGTTTCGGGCGTTCGTGCTCTTGAAGCGGGCGATTTTGCCTATCCGCTGAATGCCAAGCCCGGAGATGAAGTCGGCGAAGTCACCAGCGCGTTCGATCGCATGCGCGCAAGCCTTCAAAAGACGCAAGCTGAGCAAAAAGATCTCGAAGGTCGCCTGCGACAGGCACACAAGATGGAGGCTGTCGGCCGCCTTGCCGGCGGCGTCGCGCACGATTTCAACAATCTGCTTACGATCATCGGCGGTAATAGCGACCTGCTGTTGGATCGTGCCGGGGCTGACGATTTTCACCGCCGCTGCGTGGAACAGATTCAGCGCGCCTCGCGCCGCGCCGTTGCGATGACGCGCCAGCTTCTCGCCTTCAGCCGCATGCAGGTGCTGCAACCGCAAATACTCGATCTCAACTCGATTGTTGTGGACATGGGCAAGATGCTTCCCCGGCTAATCGGTGAACACATTGAGTATGTTTTCGTGCCGGACCCGAAACTCTCCGCGGTGAAAGCCGATCCCGGGCAGATCGAGCAAGTTCTCATGAACCTGGCCGTCAACGCGCGCGACGCCATGCCCGACGGCGGCTTGCTAACCGTGAGCACGAGCAATGTCTTCATCACCGAAGCGGAAGCTGCCAAGCGGCCGCCGATGAGCCCCGGCGATTATGTCCGCCTTACCGTCACCGATACCGGGCACGGCATGGATGAGAAAACCAAAGCGCACATTTTCGAGCCGTTCTTCACCACCAAGGAAGTCGGGAAGGGCACCGGCCTCGGACTGGCGACGGTCTATGGCGTCGTCAAACAGAGCGGTGGGTTCATCTGGGTCGAGAGCTCACTGGGGCAAGGCGCGACATTTGAGATTTATCTGCCGCTTGCGGCCGGCCCGGTGTTGAAAGTCGATCCCGATTCAAAGCCCGCCGCCACGCCCGTCGGTCACGAGACGATTCTGATGGTCGAAGACGAACCCGGCGTTCGCGAGCTGGCCTGCCGATTTCTGCGTGTAAAGGGCTACATCGTCCTTGAGGCGAAAGACGGGGTCGACGCGCTCGAAGTTGCCGCGGCCCACAAAGCGACGGTTCACGCCGTTGTGACCGATATGGTGATGCCGCGTATGGGCGGCGCCGACTTGATTCGTGCTCTCAAAAAGGTGCGACCCGAAATTCTCGTGATTTTCATGACCGGATATTCGGAATATCTCAAGGGGGACCTCTGCGATGTCTTTCCGGAGTCTCTCATAATCCAAAAGCCCTTTTCTCCGGCCTCCCTTGTCGGAATCGTTCGCGAGGCCATGGCGGGGAAATCCAGCGAACGTGAGGGCTCATCGGAAGGGACGCGCGTCAGCTAGGTTGCGGACCCTGCGTGGCGGCAAAAAGATTGGGCGGGGGGAGGTAGATTTGAGACAGACGGCATGCCGGCACGGGATGCGGTGCGTTTGCGCCGCAGCGTTTGCTTTGGCGTCGCTCTCGTTCTGCGTGCAATCGCAGGAAAACCGCGCTGCCGCGCCCTCCGATGTTTCCGCTTCAAGCGCTTCCAAAGACTCTGGCACAGGCGTATCTTCGGCGGACGTCCGCGCTCTTTCCGATACCGTGTCGGCCCTGCAGGCTGAAATCCACGCGCTCAATTCGCAAATCGATGAGTTGCGCGCCGCACAATCGCGGTCAGACGCCCAAGTCCGCGCCTTGCAGGAGCAATTAGTCCAAACAGAAGGACGGACGTCGATTCCTGCAAGCGTTCGAGCGGCGGATGCGCAAAACGGCTATCAAACGCCAGCTCCACAGGATTTGTCGGCCACGCCGATGAACTCGGCGACCGGCTCGTCGCCGGCGCAGACTGAAAGCATTCCCGATCGAGTCGCGCAGCTTGAAGAAGGCGAGGAACTCCTCAATTCAAAGATCATCGAGCAAAGCCAGTCGAAAGTCGAAAGTGGCTCGAAATACCGCGTGCGTCTTTCCGGCATCGTGCTTCTCAACGTCTTTGCGAATCGCGGCGGAGTCGACAACCAGGATTTCCCCGGCTTCGCCGAAGAAGTGAAAGAACCGTTTGGATCGAACTCGTTCGGCGGCTCGTTGCGTCAGTCGCAGATTGGCGCCGAGGTATTTGGCCCAACGATCGGCGGAGCGCGCACCAGCGCCAGCGTGGACTTCGACTTCGCGGGTGGCTTTCCTGAACAAACACCGAACGGCCAGATCATGGGGCTGATGCGACTGCGCACAGCCGCGGCGCGTTTTGATTGGACGAGCACGTCGATCATTGCCGGACAGGATCGGCTGTTTTTCGCGCCGCTCGCCCCCACTTCGATCGCTTCGCTCGCCGTTCCCGCCCTCTCTTATGCGGGCAATCTGTGGAGCTGGACGCCGCAGGTTCGCGTCGAGCACAAGGTCCCTCTAAGCGATAAATCTTCTTTCCTTGTACAAGGCGGAATTTTGGATTCGCTTTCCGGCGATGTCCCCCAAAATAACGGCCAGGACGCGGACCCTTCCTGGGGCGAACAATCCGGCCTGCCTGCCGTAGCTGCTCGCGTCGCCTGGACGCGTTCTCTGTTCGGCCAGGATTTGACGCTCGGCACCGGCGGCTACTACGGCCGCCAGTATTGGGGATTTGGCCGCCACGTCGACGGATGGGCGTCTACGCTGGACGTTTCGATTCCACTGAGCAAGACGTTCTCGTTGACCGGCGCTTTCTATCGTGGACGCGCCGTGGCCGGCTTGGGCGGTGCCCTCGATCAGGACGTGGTCATGTCCGGTTCTCTGTTTTCGCCAACAACGATCATTCACGGGGTCGACTCGATGGGCGGCTGGATGCAGTTGAAATTCAAGCCGCTGCCGAATTTCCAGATCGACGGAGCCTATGGAGAGGACAACCCCTACGCATCGCAACTCGACCACTATCCCAATACGTTTACCTATACCGGCTATCTGCTCACCCGCAATCAAAGCCCGATGGTCAACTTCATCTATCAGGTTCGCTCGGATGTGGAGTTTTCCGTCGAATACCGTCGTCTCAAGACCATGGTCCTCAACGACGACACTGAAACGGCCAATCACTACACGGCCAGTCTCGGATACAAATTCTAGGAGTCGAAATGGGTTTTTCTCGGATCGCGGGCGGCGGCGCGGCAGTACTTGCAATATTCTTGTGCGCGATTTCTTCACCGGCGCAGCAGAATGTCACGATCAATGTGGACGTAGTCAAGGCGGCGAATCAGGCCAAGAAGGTCGCTGGTGATTTCCAGAATGTCGCCGTGTGGCTCGACCCGGTCGATTCGCCCGCCGCGGCCCTGGTGACCTCGACCAAGGTGGCGGCCGCAATCGTTCAGAAAGCCAAAATGTTCGAGCCGCACGTCACGATTGTGCGCAGGGGCTCGTACATTTCATTTCCCAACCAAGACCCGTTCTTCCACAACGTCTTCTCGCTTTACAACGGCAAGCGATTCGATCTTGGCCTTTACGAGGCAGGAACCAGCAAGTCAATCCGCTTCGATCGTCCTGGCGTGAGCTATCTTTTCTGCAACATTCACGAAGACATGAGCGCCATCGTCCTTGCGGTCGATACGCCTTATTACGGCATCTCCGATCACACGGGGAAAATAGAAATCTCCGGTGTCCCGGATGGACGCTACACACTTCACGTTTTTTACGAAAGAAGTACAGCAGAACAACTGAAGAGCCTCGATCGCGCGGTGACGATTTCTCCCGCTACTCGGACCATTGCTGAAATTCACGTCGTCGCCAGCCCCGACGTCACGCTGGCCCACAAGAACAAGTATGGCGAAGACTACGTTCCCCCGCCTGCATCCGGCTACGGCCCTTAGTCGCGTGATCTGGCGCTAAGCGCCATTCTCGACCGGCTTCCCGATTTCCCAGTGATGCCCGTAGGGGTCGACCACCCGGCCCAATCGCCATCCGTATCGATTCTCCATCGGCACCACGACTTTTGCGCCCGCGTCCACTGCGCGAGCAAACAGCGCATCCGGATCGTCCACGGTAAACACCATCCGAACGGTTCCGCCCTTCAAGGTTTCCGGGCTGTAGTTGCCGTACTCAGGCGATTCGTCCGAAACCCAGAACTGCGCGTCCTCTACCCCAAGCTGCGCCACGACCGTGCCGTCCGGCGCATCAATTCGAAACAATTCGCGTGCCCCAAACGCAGCCTTATAGAACTCGACGGCCTCCGATCCCTTACGGACCGACAGCATTGGCGCAATTGTCGTTTTTTGCATTTGGCGCCTCCGGCTCCATTCGTGTTTGAGCGTTGCGCTGGGCAACTAGACTGTTTTGTCTCTCGAATAGCAGAGCCGTTCGAGGACGCACTCGATGCACCGCGGTTTCCGCGCCTGGCAGATGCGCCGCCCGTGCCAGATCAGTTCGTGCGCAAAGGCGATCCAGTGATCCCTGGGAATCACTTGCATCAAGTCCTGCTCGATCTTTTTCGGGTCGGTGTGCTTAGTCAGGTCGAGCCGCTCGGACAGTCGCGATACGTGCGTATCGACAACCACGCCGACCGCAATTCCAAATCCTGTTCCGAGCACCACGTTCGCTGTTTTGCGCGCCACGCCTGGCAGCGTGAGCAATTCATCCATCGTCTTCGGCACTTCGCCTCGAAAATCCTCCACGATCTTCTTGCTGGCGCCGATGATCGACTTGGTCTTGTTGCGAAAGAAACCCGTTGAGCGGATTTCTTTCTCAATATCGAGCGGATTCGCGTAGGCAAATGCTTTCGGGTCGGGATATTTGCGGAAAAGTTCCGGGGTAACCATGTTCACGCGTTCATCGGTACATTGAGCCGAAAGAATCGTCGCGACCAGAAGTTGAAAGGGATTCTCGTGTTTGAGCGCGCACGTCGCGTCCGGATATGCGGCGTCGAGCTTCTTCAGAATCATTTGCACGCGCTTCGGTTCTGGTCCTGGCCGTGCGGAGCTCTTCGAAGAAGGCTTCTTTCGGACCGCCGGCGGCGAGAGCTTGGCCTGTTTTTTCGGCGCGGTTGGCATGGAACGGAAACTATAGCACAGCGAACTGTCGAGGATTATTGTCTGGCGGCCGCCCGGGCAGGGAAGTCATGCTCCTCAATTGCAGCGAGCATTTTGCGAAAGGCCTTTCCCCGATGGCTCAGCCGGTCCTTTTCTTCAGGTGTTGCTTCGCCAAACGTCTTCGCAAGATCCGGGACAAAGAATATCGGGTCATACCCGAATCCGCCGGTCCCTCGCGGCCCTCGAGCGATCAAACCTTCCACGAAATCTGAAACCACCGCCAGCGCGCGCCCGCGCTCGGCGAGCGCCGAAACACAAACGAACCGCGCCCTCCGCTGCTCGCCGCTCAATCCACGCATCTCCTCAAGGAGCTTCCTGTTGCGGTCTACGTCGGTTGCTTTCTCGCCAGCGTAGCGGGCCGAGTGGACACCAGGCCGCCCGTCGAGCGCGGGCACGACCAACCCTGAATCCTCAGCCAGCACCACGCTTACTGTGAATTGGCTGTAGTAGATCGCCTTGCCCGCGGCATTTTCGGCAAATGTCGGTGCCGCTTCGTCGAACTTCGGCGTCGAAGCGAATTCCGTCATCAGTTCCAGCACGATCGGCGAATTCGGCGCGAGCCGCTGGTATTCGCGCAGCTTCCCCGTATTCGACGTTGCCAGCTTGACGTGATCGACTTTCATCTTGGAAGAAAACCAGACCCTACAGGACTCAGTCGCGGGCCTTGCTATCGCGCCCGGCCCGAAAATTTCATGTGCAAGATCTCCTGCTGTTTCTCTTTTAGCGTTCGAATCCCGCTGGCCGCCAATTCAAGCAGATTCTGCAACTCTTCATCCGTGTATGGCCGTCCCTCGGCTGTCGCTTGCACCTCGACAAATTTACCCGACCCCGTCATCACCACGTTCATATCCACTTGCGCGTGCGAATCCTCTTCGTACGCAAGATCGAGGAGCAACTCATCGTTCACAATTCCTACGCTGGTCGCCGCAATCGAATCGTGCAGCGGCACGGCCGGTATGATTCCCACGCTCTTCATTCGCTGAAGCGCCAGCGCCAGCGCAACGAACGCTCCCGTCACCGAAGCCGTTCGCGTCCCGCCGTCCGCCTGGATTACGTCGCAATCGAGCCAGACCGTTCGTTCTCCCAGTGCTTTTAGATCGGTCACTGCCCGCAACGTCCTTCCGATCATCCGCTGAATTTCCAGCGTGCGGCCGGATTGTTTACCTCGCGAAGCCTCTCGAGCAGTGCGCTCCTCGGTCGCACGCGGCAGCATGCCGTACTCACCTGTGACCCAGCCTTTTCCGGTTCCTTTCAAAAAGGAGGGGACGCCGTCATCGACAGTTGCCGTAACGATCACGCGCGTCTGGCCAGTTTCGATCAGCACGCTTCCTTCTGCCGTCGTGATGAAATCCGGCGTGATCTTCACGGGCCTCAGTTGATCGGCTGCACGTCCATCCGCTCGCGCCACTCGGTGTCCCCTCGCTAAAAGTTTTGCGCCATTTAGTGCGTGGCGCCGCCCGCTGGAGCGGCGTTCACTCCTGGCAGCGCTGTTGCGGCCGACGGCGCATTCGGATTCAAATCAAAAAATCCCGTCAAATCCTCGTGCCCGGCGAGCGTCTCCGCTTCTTGCCCGTGAATCAAAATTTTCAGCCGCCGCAAACTTGCCACGTTGCTCGCAAGAGTTTGCGCGATCGAATCAACCGCATTCTGCTCGCTTAGAATTCCGGACGGCGTTTCCGACGCGATCGCGTCGGAAAAATCCGCCACCGCCGTTCCGTCCGACAAAATATAAAACCCCAGCAATTCAGTGTCGGCCGGCAACGTACGCTGACCAGTCGTCGGTGGATCGGTGATCAATGCCTGCAGGACCTGTCGTGAACGTTGCACCGCATCGGCCGAAAGCGGCAACTGCACCTGCACGGGAGCAATCTTGTCTGCGCCAGCCGCCCAATAAATCGTCGCGGTCACTTCCTGATCGGTCGGCGTTGAAATCGGCGGAGCCAGCACGGCGTGCCGCGCCTGTTCGTCGGCAGTCAGGTCTTGTCCACCGAGCCGCTTCACGCTGCGCCGCAACCCGCCGATGCTGATCAAACCTACGACAACAGCTACGCCCAACGCGATCAGTGCAATCTTCGCCCAACGCGGCATCAGCGCGAGCCTCCGGCGCTCCCGTTGTCGATCCCACGCGGATGAAACGCGTCAAGGCTTTGTGCGATCGCTGTCGCGATTGCCGGGCTCATTGCCTCGGTCAAACTTGGATTCGCTGAAACGTTGGAAATTTCAATCGCAAGCGCCGGTGCCGCCACCGAGCGCAAGTCGCGCACAGCTGCCGAAGTGCCTCTTGCCGGCGACCCGGAATATTTCAGTGCCAGCGCGCCCTGGACCAAGTCTGCAAGCCGACGGCTGCCATCGGCAAAAGAAACCTGCGCTTCGCGCCACGGCACTAGTCCGTTCTGTCCGCTTGGCGGGGGCATTGCAAATTGCGCAATTTGTGGCGCCCCTCCGCCAGAAATGGCCATAGCATTTGCTGTAAACGCAGATGCCGCAGGCTCGCGACAAAAATACACACGCACCGTGCCGGCCGTTCCTGTGGAAGCGACGTGCAGGTTCACAAAAATCGGCTGGGCGTACGAGTTCGCGTCGGCGGCACGCTGGTCATAGGTCGGGTCCGCGTCGCCATCGCGCGTCATCACCACACGGTAGCCTCGCCGGACAAGTTCGGCGCGCACGCCACGCGCCAGCGCCAGCGTAACATCCTTTTCGTTGATGCCATTCGGACCGCGCGCGCCGTTGTCGATTCCGCCGTGTGCGGCATCGATCACAATCGTCAGCTCTCCGGTCGAAGAATTGCCCGGAGCGGGAATCGTTCCGTTTGACGGAGAAGCAGTAGCGGGAGTAGGTGCAGGCGGGGGATTCTGAGGCGTCGCAGCCGGCGGAGCACCCGCCGTTTGGGAGGCGGCTCTTAAAACAAAACGCTCACCGGACGCATAGACAGCCGCCACGAGAGCCATAACAGACCATACCCAAACCAGGAGCGGTTTCCGCACGGAGCATAAGGATAGCAGAACTCGGTGCGGAATCACCGCCTGGCATCAAGCTCGTTGCTCGAGTCCGCGATCTAAACTAGTGTCCGCGACTCCCGGCGTAGGCTGCTTGACCCACTTTCGCCGAAGCCTCTTTTTCCTGCGCGTAAATGGATTCAATCTCTTCATGCTGCGTGGTCAGCTCTTTTTCGGCTGCCAGCCAGTCCTCCACGTCGTGTCCATCTTCTCTGCCTCGCTCGAGGAAAAGTTCGTACGCGCGGGCTTCAATTTGCTCATTCGAGGGAATTCGACTCATCGTCCACCTTCCTTTCGTTTCAAAACTAGGTGCCGGCAAAGACGCTCACCATCTGGCCATGCGTGTATGAGTCTCGCGCGGGGAAGATTGCTGCGGCATGAACGCCTGATGACGGGTTAAATCCTTGGCCCAAGTTGGCAACGCCCCGTTCGGCTATTCTGTAGTGCGGCAGATCTTTCTGGACGAGCGACACACTCAACGTTTCGCTTGGCGCCGTGGAGGCCGCGATCCCGAGCGGCCAGCGGGCCGAGGAACTTCGGGTGCCTAGCTTGCCGATCCCTCAGTGTTCGTATGAACGGGCAGTGGCCGGTACCCGCTGCGGGCACGGATGCGATACTTACCGGTCCCGGGCCCTTTCACCTTTACCGAGATTGCGCGCCAGCCTCGGTTGGGATTTGCTTGCGGGTAGTAGTAGAGCGTGTAGAGGTGCGACAGATCGTTGCGAATCGCCGCGAATGCGTTCTTCTCTTCGGTCCAGTTCTTCGCAAAGTAGGATTCACCACCGGTTGAAGAACTGATCCGCGCAAACACCTTGGTCGAAAGCGCGTCATTGGCGGCCTGTCGCGTGCTGATCATGTAGATCGCCACGCCTTCAGACTGCGCCAATTCCTCCACGTCCTCGGGCGGTGCGAGGCTCGCGTTGTCCGGGCCGTTTGAGAAAACCACAATCACTCGCCGGCCGGTCATATTGGTCATGTCCCGCAACGTCAGAAGAATGGCGTCATAAAGCGCCGCATTGTCGCCAGCGACCGTGGCACGCACGCCGCGCAGCACTTGCATGCGGTCAGGCGTCAGCGGCGAAGCGCGGAAAAGATCGCGGCTATAAGAGTAGAGCGCAATCCGGTCCGGCCCCTGCAGTGAACGGACGAAGTCTGCGATTGCATCCTGCGCGAAAACGAATCCCCGGTACATATAGTTGCTCGTATCGAAAAGAATGAAGACGCTCGCCCCGGCCAGCGGTGAATCGTTATCTGCGGTATCGCCCGACGGTATCGGTGCGTTTTCGGCAGCGGGCGCGGTCGTCGCAGGCATACTCGCGCTCGCCGAGTCCGAGGCCTTCGCAGCGGCGGCAGCCACTTCGGAAAGACGCCGTGGTGCGCTGTCGCCCTCGGCAAACATAGCCATGGTTTGCCCGATGCCGTCTTCGGCGACCATGAAATCTTCGGGCGTGAGCCCGGTAATGTATTTGCCGCGGCTATCGGTCACGGCCACATCCAACTGCACCATTTCCACGCTTACGCGTATGTTCGGCGTGTCCTGCCGCGCCGCTCGCGCAGTCGTCCAAGCCATTCCGCTCAAAACAATCCCAGGCACCAACAGCGCGCAAACATGTTTTCTCGCGATCATGTCTTCCTCTCACGCCACCCCAGGCGCCCCGCCCGGGCCGAACATAAATCCCGACAGCGCCAATCGCGCGGCTATCGCAGCGATGCGGTCACTTTCGGCACATTTGTCATCTGGCCGCGACGGAATTCATCGCCAGTCTCTCGCATCGCTCGAATAAGTGCCGGCCAGTCGTCGAAGTCGCTACCGAAAATCTTTTCCACCATGCGCCGCGTCAAAGCCGGCGCGAGTTCGTTCAGCATCACCGGGGTGTAGCCGGCCTCGTCCGCGAGCCGCGCCCAATAGAGGTTTGTGGACTCCCAGGACTCCGCCAGCAATTCACTCGCGTAGTCCATCACAGAAGGGAAAGGCCGCAGATTGAGCATCTCTTCGCGATAGTTTTGTGCCAGCGCCGGATGTGGCACGCCGAAGTCCTGCGAGAGCAACTCAGGGGTCACTTCGGTGGGATCGCGCTGGATAAGGCCCGCAAGTTCGGTACCTGCCGGACCCCACACCGAGTCGCGCGACGGGAATTTCTTGTGGAATTCACCCGTCAAATAGAATTCGTCGGCCGGCGCGATTTTATCCAGAGCGCCTTCCGCGCTCCCAGCGTTGAGCGACGCATCGATTTCGTCCATCGTCTCGGGCGGAATTCGTATGGCGAGAATGGCCGTCACATCTGCTCTCACGCTGGCGTCTTTGGCGGCGGTCGTCACAAGTTCTTCTCCTGCTTTTTGATAGAGCGCCACAGCGTGAAGCGCGTCGCGCGAAGTTGACCACCACCGCGGTACAACGCCAGTCGTCAAAAGATCGGCCGCCGTATCGTGCCAGATCAGCGCCTGCACGTTCTCCGGCACGATGAAATCCTGTTCGATCTCGGCGAGTGCGTACGGCAATCCAGCCAGCGATCCCGAAAGGTGGGTGCCGTTGCCTGCCGTCAGGCCGATTCCGAAAAGCTGCGGGGCCAGCCAAGACCGGTTTTCGCCGACCGATTCGGAAGCAAGGAAATCATGCTCGCGGACCAGCAGCGGACTATTGTGGAGGATCTGCGCGCCAGGCGGCTCGTAGTATGCGTAGTTCATTCCGACCAGCGTGTCCCGCAAAAACGGGGTCAAGTCTCCCCGCATTCCGGCAGCGGCGCTTCCCATCGACGGGCCGATCGACTTCTTCAGGTCCGTCCGCATTTCAAACATCACATGCCGGTTCGGTTCGTGTCCCGGCGCCCACTCAGCGCGCTCAGCTTCGGTGAACATGGCACGAGGCGCGCGCGCCTCCTCGAGCTCCTCGGCCAGTTCGGCCGCGTGCTGCGAATTCATCGCATTCGGACTCTTGGTCAGATTGTTGAAATCGTCGCCAAGCTCGAGCAGCGCATCGAGTGACACAAGCCGCTGATCGGTCATCACCGCGCGGATCGAGTTGGCCAGCTTGTCATGAACCTGCTGCCCGATCGTCGATGATTGCCGCGGTCCGGCGAGCAGCGCGATCAGCCCATCCTGAGAAACTTCCGAGGAACCTGTTGCCGTCTTCACCAAATCCGCCAGCGAGGTGCGAGTCGCGTCGAAAAGCTGCGGCGAACTCGTTATGGCTCCAAACGATTGGATCGCTCGCTGCCAGCTTTCGTTCATCTGCTCGCTCGGAATCTGCCCCTGCCGCGCGAAAATTTGCCACAGCCCGATGTTTGCTTCGAAAAGACCCATCGTGTCGCCGCGAAGGAGCGGCTCGCGGATCGCGTCGATCCGCTCGGTCGTCTTGACGAACTGTGCGATCGAGGCGTCGCTGAGGCCGGCAAATTCGGAGAACACTTCATACTGATCGTGCAGTTTTCCATAGTGCGCGATGAGCAGCTTTGCCGTATCCGGGCTCATGCGCTGACCCGCCGTGCGATTTCGATCGATCTCGCCCAACGTCGCGTACATGTCGAGCGGTCCGTTGATCGAATTGAACCGCGCTAGCGAGAGCAGTCCCTCGACAAATTGGTCGGGCGTATTCCAGTGGTCCGAGCGCCGTGCAAGATCCCGCTCCTCTTTGGTGGGCGATTTTTTGCGGAAGGCGTCCCTCCACGCAACCAGGTTTCCTGGAACGAGTGGCTGTCCGCGATCGTCAAACGGCAGCCGTGTTACCAGCAACAAAAGGCTCGCGCCCGGCCGGAAAATTGAACGCACAGAATCGGCCGACGTATCTGATCCGTGGAACGCTCCGTAGAAACGCGCCAGATGGTCGCCGCTTGTGAAATAGGCGACTTGCGCCTGCGGCGCGCGCGAAAGCGTGTCGTAGTATTCCGCCAGCCATCCTCCGTCTTTGGCCAGCAAATGGAGGATGAAATCGCCAGGCTGTCCTGGGTCGGAGCCAACCAGCTTTTTCCAGGCCGGCTCGGCTGGTACGCCGCCGGGAACGACCACGCGGCCATTCTCGACTTCGATATTCGATCCGTAGAAGTCGAGCACCGAACCGAGAGGCTTCATCTTGGCCACGCCGCCGGTCTTGAGCAAAGCCTGTCTGGTTTCTACGTCAACTCGCGAGAGCGCCCAATAGAGCCGCGAAAGCGCGGCGTCGTTCGCAAGCGCTTCGACAACGTCGATGTCGAGCGGGTTTGTTTTGCCGG
>DATMLZ010000091.1:0-3272 GCA_035569955.1 Candidatus Acidiferrum sp. | reverse complement strand
AACTGCGAGCTAGCGGGACAAACGATTGTCACAGTGCCGCCGAAAACGCTGTCGGGTGTGACATTGAAGTTGAATGTGACCGTGCCGCCCTGAAATGCGGATTGCTCCATCGAGCTGCCGTTCAAGGCGATTTCATAATCGTCACCCGTTCCTGACAGGTTCGCGGTGGCAGAATCGCCACCGGAGTCTGTCACGGAAAGCGTTGCGGTGCGCGCTCCGGTCGCTGAAGGAGCGAAATCGACGTTGATCGTACAGGGGGAGGCGGCCGCCAGAGAGGTCCCGCAGTTATTGCTCGGCGCCTGAAAATCCGTGTTCGGAATGAACGAGATTGTAAGCCCACTGACAGCGGCGGCAGTGTTGTTCATTAATGTGAAGGCTTGTGTCGCCGTTGCGCCGCCGGTGGGTTGGTTCGGGAAATCGAACGACGAAGGCGTGAGCGTCAGGTTGCTGGCAGGCTGGCCCATATTCGTGAACTTCAGCAACCGCTCGGCGCCTTGTTCAGCTACATAGAGATTTCCGCTGACATCGAAACTCATGTCGCCCGGAAGGTTCAGGCCGCTTGCGGCCACGGTGATCTGCGAGGACTTCGCATCGGCCCGGAGAATGCGGCCTGAGTTCGCGTCCGCAACAAAAAGATTCCCCTTGCCATCAACGGCAAGAGCGGCGGGACAGACAGTCGTGTTAGCAAGGGAGCCCGAACCTTGTTGCGCGCATCGCGATTCTTGTGAGGCGTTCGGCTGAGCGGGAAATCCCGCGACGGCGCGAATCGCGCGCGTTTGCGTGTCGATTTCGAAAATGGCGCCGGTGTCTGACGACCCAACAAAAGCCTTCGCGCCGTCAACCGTGAGCGCAATGCTCGAAGCCGAAATAACGTGCGCGAGAACTACGAGCCGCGCGTCGGAAGAAGAAGCCGTCGCGGCTGGTAGCACTTCGATTGCTCCGGCGTGATCGGCGATATAAAGGTTTCCGGCACGATCTAGCGCAAGACCAAGGGGCTCCGAGAGAGTGACTTCTTGCCGAGGAGCCCAGCGACCAGCGACGCTTCGTACGATGCCCGGTTCGCTGGAGTCCGAACCTGCGATGCGCCGAATGGTTGAGTTGAGAGTGTCGGCGACGAAAATCGTCCCGTCCGGCGCAACCGCGATCCCGCTGCGAAGAACCATTGAGTCCAATTTCAAGTCGAACTGCGAGTTGAGCGCGCTCCCGCCATCCCCCAGCGAGCCGGCGATTCCGTTTCCAGCCACGAGCGCAAGTCTCGCCGTGACAGGCGAGGCCCAGGCGTCACTGGCTGGGAGATCGGCAAGACCAGTGAGAGTGAATATCCGGTCGGGGGCGGTGGCGTTCGTGAGATAGACGTTCGCTCGCGAGTCCAATGCTATAGCGCGAACGGCGACACCGCTTGCCAAGACTAGCGGCTCGTTGCCGTTGGCAGCTGACAACGCCGAGGATTGGCCTTCACTTTGAGATCGCGCGTCGTGTCTTGCGCCCGATGCTGCCTCGGAAGTGGGAGACATCTGGGCGATTGCAAGCACTGAGAACATCGACACCATCGTCGCGCAAACTATCAGCAATCGCCGCACTCGGGTCTCCTGGTATCGACGCTTTGGATTCACATCAAGGCGTTGGGGTTGCGCGCCGCAGAACTTGAAGCAGCAATGATAGCAGTGGCAAGCAACCCGTATCAAAGCGAATTCGCGCAGCTGCATGGCTGTGCCAGTTATTACCGCGTCTGGGAGGACACATGGCACTTACATTTACACTTGTTGATATGTGGGACGATGGCAAACGGATTCACGTGAGCGGCACAGTGGCCGCTTCAGGAAGTTACTCTACGAGCGGCGACACGCTCGATCTTTCGCAAAATCCGGTCGTTGCCACGACCCAGGCGCCTATCCAGGGTACGGCGTGGATGGACGGGCTTGCAGGGTACGACTACGTCTTCTACCCCGGAACTGCGCTCAACAGCGGGAAGGTGAAGATCTTCCAACAGGGCGCCAGCGCGGGCGCATTTCCCGAACTCGCTGCGGGAGCATACCCGGGAGCAATCACGGGCGACACCATCACGTTCTATGGGATCTTCAAGAAACTGCAATAGTCCAGGCCAGTGCGCGGCCATCGGCGAGACACACCGACTGAACCAGGCCGCGGCTCATCCACAGAAGTAATTCCTGCGAGCGTCTCATGTCGATTGAATCCTTTTCGCCCTTACCGCTGAATATGTTCGGCACTTGGGTGACGCTGCTTGATCCCTCGGACGTGCCGGCGGGAATGTCGCCCAGCCTGGGTGACGTTGAGTTCTTTCCCGGTGGTGTGCGGACGCGCCCCGGTCTTGTCGCCCAGTACGGCGTACTGGGAGGGGCGCCACAGGTGAACGGACTGAAAACGTACGTGACGACAAATCTCGTCCAACGTTTGCTGACGCTCGATTCGCTGGGCAACCTCTACAAGGAAACGTCGCCTGGCGTCCTTTCGCTGGCAGCGTCCGTGGTAGAGCCAAACATGTTCTTTGCGTCAACGACGCACTTCGGGCGGGAATACATGGCGTTCTCGGATGGGTTGCTGGGGCAGGATTTGCCGCGCCAGTACGACGATTCAAACTTCGACCGCGTCAGCCAAATCGGTCCCGCTGAAGGACCGCAAGTTGCAGATTCGACCGCGGCCGGCAGCATTTCACCGGGAGTCCACGAGTGCTCCGTTGTTTTTGTCACGCGGCAGGGCTACTGGACCGCGCCCTCGCCACCGGTCTCCTGGACCGCGGCCGGAAACTTTAAGGTCAGCGTGACGAACATTCCTACGGGGCCGTCGAATGTCGTGCAGAGGCTTCTGACGTTTACGGCCGCGGGCGGCGCGAGTTTTTTCCATGTGCCGGCCACAATGGTGGTGAACGACAACACCACGACTTCTGTCACAGTGGATTTTTCCGACACGATTCTGCTCTCAGGCGTAAGCATGGATTACCTATTCGGGCAGATCGAACTGCCGGAGCAGCTCGGCGTAATCGACTATGCGGAGCGGCTCTTCTGGTGGGGCGAGCGCGCACACATGGACAACTGGCGCAACCCGACTTTCGATGGAGGGTGGGATGCTTCGGGGAACGGAAGGCCTCTAGGCTGGCAACTGGATCCGACGTTCGGAGCGGGCGGCAGCCGCGAGCCAAGCGATGTCGTTTGGGGCGACGCCTACCGCATCACCGCCGACGGCGCTACCGCTGTTCGCGGGCTGATATCGCAGGGCGCCATTACGGACGTCGTGGGAGACCCCCTCTGCGTTAA
>DATMLZ010000090.1:0-17549 GCA_035569955.1 Candidatus Acidiferrum sp. | reverse complement strand
GCGCGTTTCCGAAATCAGCAGCAAAGGCTGCTTCGTCGATTTGCTGAATACCCTTCCGAAAGACACTCCGATTCGCGTGCACATCACGACCGATCACGGTTCGTTCGAGTGCGAAGGCACGATCATCTACGTGCAAGACCGAATGGGAATGGGTGTGGCTTTCGCGAGGCCGTCCAATGAGCAGCAGTGCGTGCTCGACGCCTGGCTCGCGGATCTCGAACACGCCTAGAACCAGTACGGTCCACCTGTACCGAATTTTCGCGCGACTTAGCGAAGGGGCGAGCGCTTTGGGTCGATCACGGCACGTTCGAGCAGTTCGATGTTCAAACCGCTTTGGTGCAACTTCTTTCCCGCATCCGTGGACATGAATTTCGCGATGCACAGCAAGACGCACTCGCTCGTCAGCACGGGAAGTGCGTTCGCATTTGGTCCGCCCTTTTCCGGACGGGGGCGCGGATCACGGAATGGAGAGACCTTTTCGGCGATACGAAACACGTTTTCGAGCCGCGCGGACGGAATTGGCGCGGGACTTTCGGCGTTTCCATCGATGCGTTTGCCGAGACGTTTCCAACGGGGCTTCGGTTCGGATTCCTTTCTACGCGTGTCGTAAAGCTGAATCCAATAATTCCACCTCTGCGGGCTGATGCGGCAGATGTCGCGCATCATTTCTTCGACGTCTTCGCGATTCTCTTCAGGCCAATACGCGGAGAGGCGATCCCATTCGTAGAGGTAAAGTCCCGCGAGCAGATCGGTAATTTCGACGAATCTGGAGGCGCGGCTGCTGGCGAGCATCGCAGCAAGCTCTTTTGCCCGTGAAAGGTCCAGGGTGACGCGGTGTGTGGCCTTGTCTTGCTCGCCGCCGTTCGCGGTCCGGTTCTGCCGCGAACGCACCCCGTCCTGCGCGCGCTTTTTGCCAAAGAGCTTCATGGCTGAGGGCTGGCCTCTGCCATCAGTTTAGCAGAGGCCGCCTGTAGGGCAGAGTCAGACTCCCAGGACGGTGACCAATTCACGAACGGACCCCGCTGACTTATCGAGCGCGGCTTTTTCTTCTGAGGTGAGCTTGATCTCGATGATCTGTTCGACGCCGTTTGCACCAAGCTTCACGGGCACGCCGACAAAAAGGCCCTTGATGCCATATTCGCCTTCGAGATAAACGGCGCAGGGCAAAATCTTTTTTTTGTCTTTCAGGATGGCTTCGACCATCTCGACCGCCGCGGCCGATGGCGCGTAGTAGGCCGATCCAGTCTTGAGCAGGTTCACGATTTCGGCGCCGCCTTTGCGCGTGCGCGTGATGATGGCCTCGAGGCGATCTGCCGAGATGAGCTCCGGCAGCGGGATGCCTGCAACGGTCGAATAGCGCGCGAGCGGAACCATGTCGTCGCCATGTCCGCCGAGCACGAAGGAATGGACGTTTTCGACCGAGACATTCAGTTCGCGCGCGACGAACAGACTCATGCGCGCCGAATCCAGAACGCCCGCCATGCCCAGCACGCGGTGCTTGGGGAAGCCGCTCACTTTGAACGCGGCTTGCGCCATCGCGTCGAGCGGATTGGTTACGACGATAAGAATCGAATTGGGAGAGAGCTTGACGATCGCTTCCACGACGGCTTTCACGACGTCGTAGTTCGCCTTGAGAAGATCATCGCGGCTCATGCCCGGTTTGCGCGGGAAGCCTGCAGTGATCACGACGATGTCGCTGTTCGCCGTGGCGCTGTAGTCGCCGGTCGCGGTGGAAATACCCGCCGCCTGCGCGTCGGTGCCGAGTATCGGAGCCGACTCGGCCATGTCGAGAGCCTTTCCGGCGGGAGGGCCGTCAAGAATATCGCTGAGCACCACATCGGCAAGGCCTGAATCGTGAATTCGCTGCGCGGTCGTCGAACCGACAAAGCCTCCGCCCACAACGGTAACCTTCTTGCGCATACTGACTTTCTCCTTTGGAAATTTTGGCTTGCCCGACTAGCGGGCTCCGACGGCAACGGACATGTTTTCGATGATCGCCGAAGCAAATTCCGAAGTCTTGAGTTTCGTCGCGCCGGGCATCAGCCGTTCCAGATCGTAGGTGACTTTTTTCTGCTGGATCGTGCCGGCGATGCCGTCTTCGATCAGCTTGGCGGCTTCTTTCCAGCCCATGAAGTCGAGCATCATTACGCCGGAAAGCATGACGGATCCGGGATTGATGACGTCTTTGTCGGCGTACTTCGGCGCAGTGCCGTGGGTCGCTTCGAAAACTCCGTAGCCGTCGCCGATATTCGCGCCCGGCGCGATACCGAGGCCACCCACCTGCGCAGCGCAGGCGTCGGAAAGGTAATCGCCGTTCAAGTTCGGTGTCGCGAAAACCTGGTACTCGCCTGCACGCGTGAGAACTTGCTGGAAGACCGAATCAGCGATGCGATCGTTGATGAGAATCTTCTTCTTCCACTGGCCTTTGCCGTGGGTCGCGTAGATCGAATCGAGCGTGTGCTTCACTTCGGCGTATAACGTTTTGCGGAAGTCATCGGTGGCTTGTTCAAGACCCGGCTCGATGGCCATGGCGTTTTTCTCGACCGACAGGCTGGCGTCCTTATCCTGATTATCGAGAATCCAGCTTTCGCGCTCGGTCACGACATGCGGACGGAATTCGGCGATCGCAAGCTCATAGCCCCAGTCGCGGAACGCGCCTTCTGTGAACTTCATGATGTTGCCCTTGTGCACGAGCGTCACGACGGTCCGCTTGTTGTCAATCGCGTGCTGTATCGCGCGGCGCACCAGGCGCTTGGTGCCGGTAGGCGAAATCGGCTTGATGCCGATGCCGGAATCCTCGCGGACGCGCTTTGAGCCGCCTTTCAACATGTCGTTGTTGAGGTAATCGATCAGCTTTTTCACCTCGGCCGTGCCAGATTTCCACTCGATGCCTGCGTACACGTCTTCGGTGTTCTCGCGGAAAATCACAACGTTCATGTTTTCGGGATTTCGAACCGGCGACGGTACACCCGCGTAGTAGCGCACAGGACGCACGCAAGCGTAGAGGTCGAGCAACTGGCGGAGCGTCACGTTGAGTGAGCGGATACCGCCGCCGACCGGCGTGGTGAGAGGTCCTTTGATCGCAATGCGGAAATCGCGGATAGCGTCGACCGTGTCCTGCGGGAGCCATTCTTTGAATTGATTGAACGATTTTTCGCCGGCGTAGACCTCGAGCCACGCGATCTTACGCTTACCACCATAGGCTTTCTCAACAGCTGCGTCGAAGACTCGCCGCGAAGCCTTCCAGATGTCGCGGCCGGTGCCGTCGCCCTCGATGAAGGGGATTACCGGCTGGTCGGGAACCTTGAACGCACCTCCCGAATACTCAATCGTCTTGCCTTCGGCCGGTACGGCCACGCCGCTGTAAGAGCTTTTCATTTGTCGCGATCTCCCGTTTCTGGTGCTTACTTGTCCACTTGTGCGGGTTGCCGCGAGCACAGGTGTGCACACGCGGCACCACGAAACTGCATACGTTAACACAATTTCGAGGGCTCGCAGTGGGCGATTCAGCGCGTCGCAGGCGTGCTCCCGGCGGCCGGCGGCGCGGTCGAGGGATTGGTCATGAGCGCCTGCATCTGCTCCAAAGTGGCTGGAAACTTTTCCGGATGGCTTACCAAATCACCGAAAAAGGCGCGCATATCGGATGTCTGCCCGATGAACTGGTGATAGTCAGAAGGAAGCGGTGGACCGCCGGGTGCGCCCGCCGGGGGCAGCGGATTGGGGAGATGAACGGCATACATGCTGCCACCCGCAAGCGATTCGTGCGGATACCGCAACAGCCAGGCGCAATTGTGGGCGTCGAGAATCATGTTTGCCGATAAAACCCCCCACTTGCCTGCGTCAGCACTCGTGGCCGCCTGGCAATTCCAAAGACGGGACTCGGGGACGGTCGCAGACCCGTCGTTGAGTGCGTAATCGTCGAGCGGGAGCTCCTGAATATTGTGTTGCTCGACGAAACGCTCGACCTCAGGAAGCGACTGGTCCCAATCGACGTTGGAGTCGTTGACCAACTCATAGACGGGACGCCCGAAGCCAATTGAGTTTACGTACGGAAAGTAAAACGGGTACTGGTGAATCGCAGCGAAAAGACAACTTCCCGCAAGCAAGGCCACCAGCGGCATGAGTCCCATCGATCGCGTCGGTCCGTCGGCACGCTGGCGAATCAGCTCCGGCAATGGCGCGAGAAGCAGAATCAACAAGACAACCGGGATGCTGAAGTGGCGGATGCTGATATCCAGCCGACTTGCAAGGCAAAACGCGGTGAATACGAGAAGGGAAGTCCACAGAACGCGCCAATGGATTCGGAGTTCGAGCGGCACGGCGAAGGATGTGCTGACATGCGTTTCCGTTCGGCTGGTCGGGCCTCCTACGTTTCTCTTCGGCAGCATCGTGAGTGCGAGCGCCAGCACGAGCAAGCCGAGAAATCCGAGCGGCGACTTCAGGGCGAAGACGATCGGGAAATAGAACCACACGCCGTGCGGATAGGCGTGGCCGAGAAGAAAAGTCGGCCGGCTCGCGGTCACAAGCATGAAGAGTACCCCACGTACGTAGAGCCACGCCGGCATCAGAAGCCTCTGGAATGGAGCAATAACCGCACTATGACCGAGTCGGTCGAGCGCGCTCAACGGTTCGTTCCACGAAAACACGAGGTAGAAGATGTAGACGACCACTGCCGCTCCGCCAATCGCTTGCAGTGTGGCTCGCCGCCGAGCGCGCCGCCACTTGAGCGCGTCTGGTTTGGATGCTGGTTGGCCCGGCACGGCCCGCCAGCGCGTACTCACCGCGAACGCCGCGAAAGCGAACAGCAAAATGCCCGCGGTGAATTTCGAGAGCAGTGCCGCACCGAACGCCAGAGCCAGAAGGATCGTGTTTTTACGATTCGGCTCCTGCCAAAGGTCAGCGAACTTCCATAGGGCCAGCAGCGAAAAGAGCGTGACGGCGATGTCGGTATGAACCAGCGGGCCGAAGGCCAGAAAAAGCGGCGTGCTCACGTAGAGGGTGAGGCAAAGCAAGCCGGCCCATTCGCCACCGAGGCGGCGCCCGCACGAATAGAGCACCCAGCCAAGAAGCAGCGTCAGAAGCAACATCGGCGCGCGCGCATAGGCAAGCGTTGACGCCTGCCCGTTCCATTCATTGACGAATTTCTCGCCGAAAATCCATTCGCCCAGATATGCGGGGAAGAAACTCTCGCTGAGAACCCACGGCCGGTAGGAATAGTCGGCATGAGCGCCGCTAGCGACCAGCGGAAGCGCTGCGAGTACCTTCGGCAGCGGTGGATGCTCTTCGTTCAGTCGCAAATCCAGTTTCTGGACGTAGCTGACACCCGCTCCAATATGCGCGATTTCGTCCAGCGTGACCGATTCGTGGCGGGCCGAGCCTCCGGCCAGCACGGCCATCAACAGGAGCAGCAGGCAAGCTAGGGCGTTGAACAGAGCACGGCGCGGTTGTTCGGCCATCCGGTTTTTCTCCGAAACAGATGAGTTGGCGTGAGGCAGATGTGCCGCGGATTTTAAAGCATGCTCACGGTCCGAGCAAGTCAGCGCTGCCGTTACACGGTCAGTTGGACGCCGCCGACTGGCAGGGAATGGATCCGCCGGGAATGTTGCAGGAAACCAGCGCTTTGCCCGTGCGATTCTTCAGCACGACTTGCCAGGCGGCGCCGGTTTTCGTGAAGAGCGCGTACCCGAATTCGTGTTCGGTGTCCGCACCGGCCGTCACCGCGCCCCGCAACGGCGCGCCTTTGAGTGGGATCGAAATGGGCGCTGACATCGACGTCCCCCCGTCTCCGATCACGACTTGGTCGGGCCGGGCTGCACCCGCGACGCTCACGAATTCGAAAAGATGGATGTGTCCGGAAAGAATCAGCGAGTAGCCCTTTGGATTTGCGCGATTCCAGGCTTCTTCAAGCGGCGCGGAAATCGGCACGGGCGGGAGGCCGCCTGCGGTCGGCGAGTAACCCCAGAACGGATGGTGATCGACGAGCCATGCGTTCTGCGGACGCAAGGAGAGAAGCTGTCCGACGTAGTCGGTTACCTGGTCTTCATCGGCCACCAGTTCGCTGGTCGGCGAGGAATCGAGCATTGCCAACTGAAAACCGCCGAGCTTGATGAGGTACGGCGGCGAATACTTCTCGCACATCCCGCTCCACGGACGAGGGTCGAGATAATAAAACCATCCGCGCCAGGAGCGCGTGCAGTCCTCATGATTGCCACGGGAAAATGCCCAGGGTACCGCCGCAAGCAACTTCGCGGCAGGCTTGAAGAAATCCGCGTCCCACGAGGCCCAATTGTCGCCGTCGGGCGTGTTGGCGCAAAAATTCTTCGAATCGTCGGGGCAGGGGCTTTCGCGATAAAGATAGTCGCCAACATGAATCATCAGCTGCGGTTTTTCGGAAGCGGCTTGGCTGGCGATTTGCTCGAAAGGCCACGCCGACGGATCGTTGCAATCCTGCACTTGCGGCTTGGCGGGCGGCTTCGCGTCTTTGATGCGGCACCCTGTGTCCCCAAAGGCGACGATGCGCGTCGGATCAGCCTGCGGCAGCACCAGAGCCTGTCCGTTTACCGATACCGATTTTGCCGCAGCGGGTATCGCTACTTCGCAAGCTGGGCGGAATCCTGGGGGCGTAGGTTGGCGCAGAGTCATAGGTACGTTTGCGCCGTCAATGCGCGCGGCGGGGCAGTCGGTCGGCGCGTTCACAATCACGCGCAGGAGGGCCGCGCCATCCGGGCCCAGTTCTACCCAGGCAGGCGTCAACAACTGCGCCGACCCCGACCTTGGCGACAGTGCAAGCAGCGCCAGCAAAAAGAAAACGACCGCGATCCTCCTCGGGGGAGTAATCGCGGCCGGTTGAAATTTCGCTTGCGGAGTCGGAAATATATTCATCGCTCGCCTCGCCAGCATACATCAATTGGCGCGGCTCAAGTGCGGCATGGTCAGTTTAGCGCTTCGGGCTCAGACCCATCGTAAACGTCACGGTATAGCTGCGGGCCGGGAGCACCTGAATGATGTCAGACGGGGCAACGACGTAGTTCGCCCCGGACGTCGACTGCGAATCGCTCACGATGTTGTGATTGTCGAACAGATTGTTGACGGTGAACCGGACTTTGCTCTGGGCGAAGATGCTGCTGCCGCCCAAGGTGTAGTTCAGATAAATGTTGGTCAAGCTAAACGGAGCAATCGGAATCACCTGGTTGAACGTCCCGTTGTCGTTCCACATCTCGCCGACGCGCTTGTCAAATATGCCCAGTTCGAAGTGGCGCTGCTGATACGTGAGACCAAACGTCTCGGTATTCGACGGGGTGTTCGCGACCCATTTCCCGTAGTCAACGTTGCTCTTCGTGATCGGATTTGGTGCAACTTGACCGGTGGGAAGCAAGTGGCTCACATACTTCGCGTTTCCGGCCGTGCCGTTGATGTAGAAGCTCAAGCTGTGCGTGAGCAGGAAATTGCCCTCACCTTCGAATCCCTTCGACAACGCATCCCCCTGCGAAACAAAGTCGGTAGCGGAAGCGTTGAAGGGATCGGCGATCGACGAGTAGGCATTTTGGTATCGAATCCGGTAGGCGTCGAAGTTGACGGTGGCGCGCTTCATCTTTACCACAGTGCCCACTTGGTAGGTTGTGACGCCGGTTGGCTTGGGTGTGACGACTGTGTTGCCGTTCGCAACGTCAAACACCGAGCTGGGCGGAACGATCGTGCCCTTTGCGAACTGGGCGTAAGCGGACCAGAAAGAAGTCAGACGATAGTTCGCATCAAACGAAGGGAGGTAGGCGGTGTATCCGGCGCTGTGGCTCGCTGATGCGGCGCCGCCGGTGCAAGACACGATCGGAGTCGTCTTCGGATTTCCAACCAAAGTGCCACCGAGGCAACCGACTGTCTTCCCGTTGTCCTGGTACTGCGTAAGGCTCTGGTTGAAGTAGGCGTATTTGAAGCCGCCGGTCACCGTGAGCCTGTGCGTTGCGTGAAGCTCGTATTCGATGAACGGCTGCGCCGAGTTCGTCCAGAAGCGCTCATGAAAGTTCGGCAATGAGGCGTCCACGCGTGTCTGGGGATCGGACGGAATCTGGAAACGATTTGTCGTGGCCCACTCATACCAAAGGCCCGCGCGCAAAATACCCCACTGCGAAACCTGGCTGGCCGTGAACGTCTCTCCGTATTTGCGATAGCTGTTGAGCTTGTCGACGGCGCTGACGGCGGAGATGGGCGACGGCGTGATGCCGGGCACGTTCGTTAAGCTTGCCGTGTTGGAGAACGACGGATTGTCGTAAAACTGCGCGTTGTAGTAGCTGAGGGTATAGCCCTTCAGGTCCGTCTGCCAACCGTGGCCAAACTGCTTGGACCAGCCGACGTACTCGACATCGGTGGGAACGTGGTAGGTGTAGAACTTGTAGTAGAGCGGATCGGTGCAGGTTGCTGTCGCCGTGCAGTCGTTCGTCAGCAGGAAGTTGTCGCCGTATTTCGCAATCTGGCCCCTCGTGGCGTTGTTGTTCGGCGTATTGCTGTCGAGCCAGACGACGCCGCTGTAACCGGTCAGCACGTTTGTCTCGGAAAATTTGTGGACGTACTTCAGGTCGCCCGCATTGCGAATCTGGTAGTTGTTGGTCTGATAGCCGTCCGACTGCATGTGCTGCACGTCGATGAGCATGTTGTCGTTCTTGCCGAACATATCCCCGGTGTCAAAGTTTCCATCGACCAGAACAGTATTCCAGGAGCCGTAGGAAACGCCGATGTTGCCGAGCGGCTTGTCGGTCATCTCGGGCGAAAGCAGGTGAATCGAACCGCCGAAGGGCGTGGGCCCAATTGTTGAAGCAGACCCGGGGCTGCGATCGAAATCAACGCCGCCAACCCAGGGAGAGGGGAAAAACGCCCAACTGTGGTGAGTCGGCGAGTTGGTGTCGTAGAAGGGAATTCCGTCGAAATCGATGTCGTAGTCGCCATCCGGAAAACCGCGGAAAAAGGTTTTGTCTTGTGCGAGGCCGATGCCGTTGGACGTGATGCTGAACGTCCCGGGCGCCATCTGCACGAGTTCGCCAAAATCGGATTCAGGGTTCGTGAAGTTCTGGATGAAAACCGGCTTGATCTCGGTGCGCGCGGAGTGTTCGTCTAGCAGCGCGTCCATGGGCGCAAGGTGCGCGGCCTCGGAGCTGGAATCGTCGGACTGAACGACGATCATCTGGCTCACGCTGGCCAGTTCAAGCGTGACGGAAATGTCCTGGGGGTGCGCCGGGGAAACCTGCAATCCGGCGCGCGTGCCGCCGGCGAAGCTTGGAGCCGTTACATTCACAGTGTAAGAACCGGCCGGCAAACCATTGAGCGAGAAACGGCCCTGCGAGTCCGTCGTTGTGGTCGTAACTTGGTGTGTTGTGTCGTTTGTCACCGAGACACTGGCGCCACGAATCGCGCCGCCGGCCGTATCGACCGCCGACCCGCCCAATTCGGCGCTTGCCGCTTCCTGCGCCGCACCGCAATTCGCAGGCGCGACCAGCAGGCACGCGAATAGACAACACATCAGGGTACACAACCGCGCATGAATACGGACTTTCATCATTACTCCTCGTTGGATAGGGAATTAGGAAAGCTTGATGCAACCGCAAATTGCACGCCGCAAGTTACACGCGTGTTACGGAATTGTTGAATTTATTGTTAAATCTTTTCAGGAAGCTTTCAGACGACCGTACCGCCGGAGAATTTACCGATGAACGCAACTGCGATATTCCCGTTTCAGTTCGAAGCGGGCGCTGCGGGCCGATTCGCGCGCCCCTGCCATTTTTGCGCGATCGACTTGTCGGCAAGCGCCTTGATGAAGATGCCTCCGACGACGGATCGCGCCTGGAAGCCACTTTGTTTGCCAGTTTTGGTGTCGTACCAATCGGTAAGTGGAACGCGCGAGGGGCCGTCGCTGACCCATTTCACGATCGGATCGACGAGCGCTTCAAATTGTTTCGGATCCGACGCCAGTGTAGCCGTCCAGATCTCCCAATCAAGTTTCGTGTAGTCCGCGCGGCTATCGAGGGGCAAGCCGTCCGCGTTCAAGTGGCTTTGATAGAACGCAAGCTCAGATTGGCGCACGCTATCGGGGAAGAAGTGCAGGCCGAGCAGCTGGTCCCACACGAGATTGTATTTCTGGCTCCACGTGCCGGGCCGGTCAAACGCAAGCTTGTAATGATCGCCGTCGATCGCCATTTGCTGCCATTGCGCGGCCATCTGCTTCGCCGCAGCGAGGTAGTCATCGGCCGTTTTCGAATCACCCAGGCCACGCGCCATCAAGGAATAGGCGCCCAGTCCTTCGATGGCTTTGACCGACAGATTCGCGTTGTGCGCAAGATGGCCGGCAAAGTCGTCGGTGCAAAGCTGATTTTCTGGATCGAGTCCCTTCGCGCGAACGTACTCTGCCCATTTCGTAAACTGCACCCAGTATTCACGGGCGACATGCCAATCGCCTTCGGCTTGGCCCAGCGCCGCGCCGAGAATCAGAAGATTACCGCTCTCTTCGACGGGCATCTGATTTTCTTCGGTTTGTTCGCCTCCGCCGTATAGCTGGCCGTTGGCCAGCGGATAGCGCCCCAGGTCGTGCGGCGCAAACGGAAATTTCCACCGCGGCAAGCTGGCGTAATTCAATACCGGGCGGACCTGTGCTTCGAGCAGACCCGGATTTAGCAGCAGGAATATCGGCGCGGAAGGATACAGCACGTCGACCGTGCCGATGTCTCCGTTTGAAAAATTTTCCTTGGCAAACAGCATTGGACGGCCGTCGGAATCAGCCACGAGCATGTGCGCGCCGAGAGCCTGGCGATAAGCCAGCACGGCGAGTTGCGCGTAGCCAATGCCTCCGGCGCGAGTCAGGTCGGCCGTAAGCTCGTTGTCGTACCGGGTCCCGCGCGCGTCGAGCGACGCGTATTGCGCTTCGGCGTCGGCAAGCATCTGCTCGGCGTTTTCGTTGTTGCGCTGCCAATAGGCGCGCAGCTTGCGCTCAAGATACTCAATCGCGAAGCCCTGGGTGTAAGAGAGCACGACGTGCTGCGATTGACCGTGAGCCGCGTCAGCCGACAGAGACAACATGGCAGCCAGATGCGCCGCGCCGTCGTGCGGCGTGCGCGGCATTTCCATGCTGTCAGATGCGCTGAGCTTTCCGGTCTGCGAGAAATCGCGAATCGCCGTTGATGACGCCGCCGTAACGGCCGACTCGTTCAGCGGGACGGCCAGGTGAAAATAACCCCAGTCGATGCGCAGATTGTCGCCCGACCGATTAAGTACCTGCTGATCGCGAGAGCCGACGCTGAGAACGGTGAGCCCGGCAACTTGCGAGCGCCCCCAGGTGACCGCTTGATCGTCCGTATTCACCGAGATGAGAGGATCAACATCGAGAAGGATGTCGACTTGGTGGGACTGGCCGTCCGTGCTCGCCGCTGTCCACGTGAGATACGTTGCCGGTCGCGACAAGACGTCGAGATCTTCCGGCAGTGCGGGCGTGAAGAACTCGACGGTGAGCCGAGTTCCCCCGGCTTCAAACATGTAAATCGTGTGCGTGGGAGTAAGCGCCAGGGACGTCTGCTTCATTGCCGGAACGTCGCGCGGCGTCGCGCCCATATACCGAAACGGCTTGCCGTCGATGCGTGCGATGCCTGTGAGCGCCTGCGGCGTGCCGGTCCAGTGGCGCGTCGGCCCGTCGGTCAGATTGTCATTCATCGACCAGATGCTGAAATACGGATTGTGAACGACGAGCGGCACGGCGGGCGGCCGCTCCTGCGCCAGCGCAGGGAAAATCAGAGAGGCGAACGCAAGGAGCAGTGCAGCGGTACGCAAAGAAAACATCTTCATCGAATCGACCTCGCCACGGCGACCGATAACGTACCCCGAGACAACCCGCCGCGCAATGCTCACGTGCGAAGGGAACGACTTGCGCCGTATTCAGGCCAAGCGAACTCTGGTCGCCGGATTCCGGCGGGGCGAGGCCAAGGAGTTCCTCGAGCAGTCGCGTGCCTCGATTCGCAGGGTTCTTTTTGGCGGCCTGGCCGCCGAGAACGGCAATTGGGGTCCCGCGGCGCTCGAAACGGCGCGATAGCAGCAGGCGAAAATCGAATTTCCGACAAGCCTTCGGAGCGACGATTTCACGAATGCGCAAAGCTGGTTTAGAATAGCTTCGCATGGCTTCTCAGAATTTCGTCCATCTGCATCTCCACACCGACTACTCACTTTTGGACGGCGCTTGCTCCATCGGCGAACTCACCGAGGAGGCGGCGCGACGCAAAATGCCCGCGGTGGCCGTCACCGATCACGGGAATCTTTTTGCTGCAGCGAATTTCTACAAGGAAGCCACCACGCACGGCGTAAAGCCGCTTATCGGCTGCGAAGTGTACGTCGCGCCGGACAACCACAAGAACCGCGGAGCGGATGCAGAACGCTCCAATCACCTTGTCCTGCTCTGTGAAAACGACGAAGGCTATCGCAACCTGATCAAACTGGTCTCGACCGGTTTTCTCGAAGGCTTCTATTACAAGCCGCGCATCGACCACGAACTGCTCGCGCAGCACAGCCAGGGTTTGATCGCTCTCTCGGCCTGTTTGCGCGGAGAAGTCGCCGACGCGCTGATTTCAGAGAAGTACGATCAGGCGCGCTCGAACGCGTATCGCTTGCGAGACATCTTCGGAAAAAACAATTTCTTCCTTGAAATTCAGGATCAAGGGCTCGAAATCGAACAGCGAATCAACAAGGATCTCGTCCATCTCTCAAAAGAATCCGGGATTCCGCTGGTCGCCACCAACGACTGCCACTACCTGACGCACTCCGATGCTCACGCGCAGGAAGTTCTGATGTGCATCCAGACCGGCAAGACGATGAGTGATGCACAGCGGATGAAGTTTGCTACCGACCAGTTTTATTTCAAGACGGCCGAAGAGATGCAGCAGGTTTTTCGCGAATTGCCGGACGCGCTCGACCGCACGCTGGCCATTGCTGCGCGGTGCAACGTGAAAATTCAGCGTGTCGCGAACCCCTTTCCTGAGTTTCGCGTTCCGGACGGGCACACGACCGATACCTATTTCGAGAAAGTTGTCCGCGAAGAATTCGCCGGGCGCGTTCCGCGACTCGAGCGGTTGGCAAAAGAAGGGCTGCTCCGTCATGCGCTGGCCGAATACGAAACGCGCCTTTCGGCCGAGATCGAAACGATCAAGAAGATGCGCTTCACCGGCTACTTCCTCATCGTTTGGGACTTCATTCACTATGCGCGTTCTCAGGGCGTGCCGGTCGGACCGGGGCGTGGCTCGGCGGCGGGCAGTTTGGTCAGCTACGCGCTTCGCATCACCGACGTTGATCCGCTGCAATACGATCTGCTGTTCGAACGCTTTCTCAATCCGGAACGCATTTCGATGCCGGATATCGATATCGACTTCTGCATGCGCCGGCGCGGCGAAGTGATCGAATACGTCCGCGGAAAATATGGTTCGGAAAGCGTTGCGCAGATCATCACGTTCGGCACAATGGCGGCCAAAGCCGCTTTAAAGGACGTCGGCCGCGCGCTCGACATGCCGTTTGGTGATGTGGACAAGATAGCGAAGTTGGTTCCCGCCGTGCTCAATATCGAGCTGGAAGACGCTCTCAAGCAATCGCCGCAGCTCGATTCGATGCGCAAGTCGGACCCGAAAGTCAAAGAGCTGGTGGATGTGGCCCTGCGCCTCGAAGGGCTCGCGCGACACGCTTCAACGCACGCTGCCGGCGTGGTGATTTCGCCGCAGCCGCTGCAGGAAATCGTACCGCTCTACAAGTCAAACAAGGATGAAATCACGACGCAGTACGACATGAACGCGCTGGAGCGTATTGGCCTGCTCAAGATGGACTTTCTTGGCCTCACGACGCTCACCGTGCTCGACGACGCGGTCCGCATGATTCAGCAGAATCGCAGCGTCACGATCGACCTCGAAACGCTGCCGCTTGACGACGCCGAAACGTACGCGCTGTTCGCGCGGGCCGATGTTACCGGCATATTCCAGTTTGAATCGCACGGGATGCGCGACATTTTGCGGCAGTATCAACCCTCACGTCTCGAGGATTTGACGGCGCTGAACGCTCTTTATCGCCCCGGCCCGATTCAGGGCGGCATGATCCCGGATTTCATCGCGCGCAAGCACGGCCGCAAGAAAGTCACTTACGATTTGCCCGCGCTCGAAGCGATTCTTTCAGAAACGTGGGGTGTCATTCTGTATCAAGAGCAGGTGATGCAGATCGCGAACCGCCTCGCGGGGTTTTCGCTCGGCGACGCGGACATTCTGCGGCGCGCCATGGGCAAAAAGAAGCCCGAAGAGATGGCTGCGCAGCGCGAAAAGTTTATGGCTGGATGCGCTGCGCACAAGGTGCCCGAGAAGAAGGCCGAGAAAATCTTCGACCTGATGGAGGAATTTGCGGGCTACGGCTTCAACAAATCCCATTCCTGCGCTTACGCGTATCTCGCGTATCAGACCGCCTGGCTCAAGACGCACTATCCGGTCGAGTTCATGGCGGCGATGCTCACCGCGGAAACGGGCAACACCGACAAGGTCGTGAAATACATCAACGAAGCACGCGGCATGGGCATCACGGTGCTCCCGCCGGACGTGAATTCGAGCGACATGAACTTTACCCCGACCGGCAACGATATCCGCTTCGGCCTCGCCGCCATCAAAAACGTCGGTGAGAACACAGTGAAGGGCATTCTCGCCGCGCGCGAATCGCTCGGGAAATTCAGGTCGTTCTACGAATTTGTCGAGGCTGTGGACTCGCGCCTGATGAACAAACGCGTACTCGAGAGTTTGGTGCGCGCCGGCGCACTCGATGGTCTGGGCGGCCGCCGGGCGCAGATGATGGCCGCGATCGATCGCGCGATGGATCGCGCCCAGAAAATGCAGCGCGCGAAAGACAGCGCCCAGCACGGTCTGTTCGGCGGAGCGGCTGCTGCTCTCGCTCCGGCTCCCGAAGTGCTGCCGGATGCCGATGAGTGGGCGGAGCACGAAATGCTCGCTGCGGAATATTCGACGCTCGGCTTTTACATTTCCGGGCATCCGCTCGACAAATACGCGGGCCGGCTCGCGGATTTGAAAGCGGTCGATCTCGCGTCGATGGAAGGTCGTCGCCACAAGGAAGACGTTGTGGTCGCCGGCATCGTCGTTCAATCCCGCGCCATGCGCTCGCGGCGCGGTGCCCGTTGGGCGATTCTGACGCTGCAAGACCGCACCGGCGTCTGTGAATCCCTGGTTTTTCCGGAAGCCTTCTCGAAACTGGAGAGTGTTCTCAAGCCGGCCACGCCGCTGCTGGTGAAGGGCACGGTGTCGGTCGAAGACGGGGCGACGCGTCTTTTTGTGACCGATGCGCGCGTGCTCGATCAGGTCGTCGATAGGCCGCCGAGTTTGCTGCGCGTGCGCATTCCCGTGGCCACGCTCGGAGCGGGCGCCATCGATGAGTTGCAGGATTTGTTCGCAAAGCGCCCGGGACACTGCCGCGTGGAATTCGAGCTGGTTCTCGATGACGGCGCGGCCGCTACGCAACAGACCAACAAGGCCGTGCAAGCCGACCAGGAATTGATCGACCGCCTGCGCGAAATCTGCGGCGCCGACAGCGTGGTGCTGAAATGAGCGAAGAGCGCAAAGATCGGCCGGTCCGCGACGCGGCCCACCGCAAAGCGGCGCGTGAACGCCTGCGGCGTTGGCAGGAGCGCGCACGGCAGCGCCGCTTGGCCGAATTGAAAGCGGCTGCAGTCGAAAGGGACGATACCAGGGCTACGGCTGCCCGCGAGATGGAAGGGCACGTCCAGCGCCAGGAACAGATAGCTTCGCTTGAACAGGACGTTGCTGAACTCCGCGGCTTTTCGGAGAAAAACGCGGATATCGAGCGCCTGCGCCGCGAAATCGAGGAGTTGAAGCGCGAGTTCCATGCGCATTTGAGTGCTTGGCCGCGCGTCCAGCTCGCGCGCCATCCGCAGCGTCCGTATACGGAAGACTTCATCAAGTTGCTGTTTGAAAACTTCAGCGAGATTCACGGCGATCGCCGTTTTGCGGATGATCCCGCGATCATCACCGGGATGGCGCGTTTTCACGGCAAGCCGGTCCTCGTCGTAGGCAGCCAAAAAGGGCGCGACACCAAGCAGCGTGTTCTGCGCAATTTCGGCCAAGCCAAGCCCGAGGGATATCGCAAGGCGCTTCGCGCGATGCAGCTCGCTGCCAAGTTCAGCCGGCCGATTTTCGTTTTCGTCGACACGCAGGGCGCGTATCCGGGCGTCGATGCCGAAGAGCGGGGCCAGGCCGAGGCGATCGCCTATAACTTGCGCGAAATGTCTCGCTTGCCCGTGCCCATCATTGTCACCGTGACGGGCGAAGGGGGATCGGGCGGCGCGCTTGCCATTGCGATCGGCGACCGAGTACTAATGCTCGAAAACTCGGTCTATTCGGTGATCACGCCCGAAGGGTGTGCCTCGATCGTATGGCGCGATTCCTCGAAGGCCGAACTCGCCGCCGAAGCTCTGAAAATCACGGCGTCCGACCTCGAGGAGCTCAAGCTCATCGACGAAATCGTCCCCGAGCCAGAAGGCGGCGCACACACCGATCACGCCGCCACGGCGCGGCTGCTCGATCCGGTCCTGGTCCGAATCCTGGGCCAGCTTTCGATGCAATCTCCCCAAGAGCTTGTCGACGCCAGATACGAGAAATTCCGCCGCATGGGCCAATTCTTCAGCTGAAAAGGTACTGAATTCGCCTTAGTACTGGAATTTCCCGACCACCTTACGTTTTTCACCTGATCCCTCGCATCAGTATCCTTGAGTTCTAATCGGGCCAGGAGGCGATCCATGAAAATCGAAGTTCGCGATTACCGGACCCTGGGCGTTCTCTGGCTGGTTTATGGCTGCCTTCGTGTCGTTGTGGTGGCGGCACTGTTGATCTGGAGCGGCACCCTGGCCTTGATGTGGGGCTCGCTGTTGAATCGCGTGCCGAATCCGCTCACCTTGATGACGGCCTTTCACGTGGGATTGGTCCTCGCGGTGGCGTGGTGCATCATTTCGGCATTTTTCAGTTTTGTCGCTGGCGTGGCGTTGATGCGCCGCGCGGTGCCAGCGCCGATGGATACCCTGGTAGCGGCGCTGCTTGCGCTGCCGGACCTGCCATTCGGCATTATCCTCGGCGTTTACACCATCGCTGCACTTCTCCCGCGCGCCTCAATTCCCCAGATTGCCGCGCGCCCGCATTCTCATATCGTGATACCCCTCACGTCGCAGGGAACGCGATAGGGCCGGCTCCCGGCACAAGCTATTGCACATTGGGCACTTCGCCGCCGCGTTTCGGTTGCTCCCCGCACTTGGGTGATTTAGCTTCTTTCCCACGGGGGATCATCCGAATGGCAGACGCAGATAGCGGAGTATCAATGATGTCCGGCGTGTTCCGGCCCTTTGAGAAGCTCGTGGAAATCACGGTGATGGGGAAGACGTTCCTGGTGCCTGAACGGAACTCTGTTCTCCGTGCTTTCCAGTTCATCAGCCCGGAGACAATTCCTTACGGGCGCTTCTGCTGGAGCCAGGAATGCCAGTATTGCCG
>DATMLZ010000089.1:0-17870 GCA_035569955.1 Candidatus Acidiferrum sp. | reverse complement strand
GAGAAGATGAAGTACGACATGGGCGGAGCCGGCACTATGCTCGGCGTGATGCGGGCGCTCGCATTCCTGAAGCCCCCGGTGCCAGTCATCTGCGTCATTCCTGCGACGGAGAACATGCCCGGCGGGCGAGCGCAGAAGCCGGGGGACGTGCAGGTCGCGATGTCCGGGAAGACGGTCGAAGTGATCAACACTGACGCCGAGGGCCGGCTGATTTTGGCCGACGCGGTCTTCTACGCGCGCAAGCTCGGCGCAACGCATTTGATCGACGCGGCCACGCTTACCGGCGCGATCGAAGTCGCGCTTGCGAACGTCCACGTCGGCGCATTCGGCACGCCGCGCGAATTCCTGGACAAATTCCTCGAGAGCGCGAAGGCCGCAGGTGAAAAAATGTGGCCCATGCCGATGGACGAGGAATATCAGGAAATGATCAAAAGCCAGATCGCCGATATTCGCAACACGGGCACCGGCAAGGGCGGCGGCGCCAGCACGGGTGCTTGGTTCATCAAGGAATTTGTGGACGACACGCCCTGGGTGCACCTCGATATCGCGTCTACATGCTGGATCGACGAAGGAAGACCGTGGCTTGCGAAAGGTCCGAGCGGCGTCGCCATTCGCTCGATCATCGATTTCGCGCGCAAAATGTAGCGGACGCCTGTTTGCGTTCGTGATCCGGAGTCCGCCGCAGCGGACCAAGAATGTCTCCCGTGATTGCATGCACCAAACTCACATTTTTTCCGGCGCGTTGATTCCGAGGAGTGCGAGCGCCGCGACGAGTTGATCTCGCACAAGCATTGTGAGCTGCAGCAAGAACGCGCGCTTTTCGGCATTCTCTTCGGAAAGAATGTGATGCTTGTGATAGAAGGCGTTGAATCCCTGCGCTAGTTCGAACGCATAGCGCGCAATGAACGCCGGCTCCTGCGCGCCGAGCGCCATTTCCGTACGCGCATCGAGCGATCCTGCGAGCAAAGCCAAATCCCACAAATCGTCTCCGCCTGGCGCGGCAAGAAACGGCGTCGTATTCAATTCGCCGCTGGCAATGCGCGATCGGTTTGTGGCGTTTGCTGCGGCGGCCGCAGCATCTCCTTCGGCGCCCTTGCGTAAAATCCCATTCACGCGGACGACGGCATACTGCGCGTATGGTCCTGTCTCGCCTTCAAAGCTGAGCGCGTCTTCAAAATCGAATGCGATCACGGTCGAGCGTGTGAAGCGCAATAGAAAATATCGCAGCGCGCCGATGGCGATGGCGTGCGCGATCGCCTCCCTTTCGGATTCCGGCGCGTTCGCGTGGCGCGAATCGACTTCCTTGCGCGTGGCCGCTTCAAGCTGATCGATCAGGTCGTCCGCTTTGACGCCCTGGCCCTTGCGGCCACTCACTTCGATGTAAGGCCGCTTCGCATCCTCTGGCGGAATGTCGTAACCCATTTCCATCGCACAGCGCGGAGTTAGCGCCACGACGTTATAGGCGAAGTGCTTCAGGTGATCGGCTTGCTCGGTATAGCCTAGCGCGCGAAGGCCCGCAGCGACCACGCGCTGTGGATAGGCTTGCCGGTCGTCGATCACGTTGTAGACTTCGCTCGCGCGGCCGAACGCCGGCGCTGCCGAATCGCCCGCTGCGCTCGTTGTGGACCAGGGTTCGGGACCTCCAAGCGCGTCGCGGAAAATCTGATAATGAAAATCGCGGCCGAGAAGTCCGAATTTCCAGAGGTGGTAGGCGATGTCCTTGCCTACGTATGTGACGGTGCCGTTCGAGCGGACAATAATCTTGGCTTCGGCCTCCTCGGGATTTTCTTCCGGAGCGGGCGCTTCGGCGGCCGTTGTGCTTTCGGTGGTTTCCTTGGTCGAGGGAAGCTGCATGACCCAGCAGCCAAGATTCTTTCCGGACGTCGCCAGCTCGATCGCCCCGCTCCTCTTCAACTGGTCGAACGCGGCGTCCCAGAACTTCATGTGCAGGATCTCGCTCTCACGCGAGAGCAGGTCATATCCGATGCCAAGCCGGTCGAGAGTGCGAAGATGGCATCCAACAATTGCGTCGGAGATGACTTCGGCCATCGCTGCGGCTTCGCCGAGGCCTTCTTCGATCTCTTTTAGCGTGTGCGCGCGCAGTTCGAGCCGAGCTTTGTCCTCAGCAAGAAATTGCGTGACACGCGTGTAGAGGTCCCAGCAGCGATAGTCGAATTTCGGAGCCGCCGCCAGCGCGCGCAGTTCATCGAGCGATTTAGTCTCGAGCTTCAGAAATCCCACGACAACGTCTGCCACCTGCACGCCCGTGTTATCGATATAGTTCTGCACCTCGACGATGTGGCCGGTGTTGCGCAGAATCCGGACGAAGGTGTCGCCGAGAACGGCATTGCGCAAATGCCCGATGTGCGCGGCTTTGTTCGGGTTGATGCTGGTGTGTTCGACGATGATCTTGCCGCTGCTCCGGTCTGGCGATGACAGGCTCTCGCCGCGGCAAGCGGCGACAAAAAACGCCGCGCGGTCGAAATAAACGTTCAGGTAGCCGCCGCCGGCGACTTCCAGGCGCGCAATACCGTCGATGGGCTTGAGTGAGTTGGCGATTTCCTGGGCCAGCGCGCGGGGCGCCTTCTTCAGGCGCTTGGCGAGCTCAAAGCAGACCGGGGAGGCAACCTCACCCATGGCGAGCTTCGGCGGGCGCTCGAGCACGATCGGGACGTCGGTCTTGTAGCGTTCGTGAATGTGACGGCGCAGCGCCTTGCGAATCCGCTCTTCGACGACCTTGTACACGTGGCTCCTTCTCGAAAATCGAATCCGCGATTATAGCAGCCGCAGCGCGAGTGTGCCTCCCGACCCCACGATAGTCCCGCGCTCGTTCGGTGTTTTAGAGAGCTTAAGTGCAAGTTCCAGCATGGTACGATGCGCCGATTTCGCTTATTGCCGAAGAAGGATTGCGCGGGACACGCCAAACGATGAGAAATAAGACCGCGCCCGGGGGACACGTTGTCCTGGCGGCCCCGCGAATTGACCGATCGCAGCTCCCGGCAAGGAGCGTTAGTTTTCGTAGTCGGAAAAGGCGCGCTGGGCGGCGATGCGGTCGGGATCTTCGATCAGGCGCGCGACGAGCGCGCCAAAGGCCATGCCTCCGATATGGGCCATATAAGCGACGCCGCCGCCGCTGCCGGCCGTCGTAGGCGTGTGCGTTATGACGCCGTAGCTCACCAGTTGGATCAAGAACCAAAAGCCGATCAGAAGAAACGCGGGGATCATCGTGATTCGTCCGAACCATCCGATGAAGAGGACCGATTTGATCTTGTCGCGTGGAAAGGTGACGAGAAACGCGCCCATTACCGCTGCGATGGCGCCGCTTGCGCCCAGGTTGGGCACAGTTGAATGCGGGTCGACGGCGATCTGCGCTGCCGTAGCTGCGAGGCCGCCCGCGAGATAGAAAATCGCGTAGCGGAACGGATTCATGGCGTCTTCGATTTCCGGACCGAACGCCCAGAAGAAAATCATGTTGCCGATGATGTGAGACCAACTCGCGTGCATAAACATCGCCGTGAGGATCGTGATCCAGTGCTGACCGGCCACGATGTTTGCGGGCACAAGCGACCAGCGGTCAACGAACGCGTCGCCTCCACCGAGTTCGAGGAAAAAGACGACGGCGTTGATGGCGATGATCGTCGCCGTGACGACGGGGAAGTTGCGCGGGCGCCGCGAGGCGTCCGACAGCGGAATCAGGCCTCCCAATGCAGTGCCTCCCGGGCGAAATCGGTGTTGCAGATTTATACCACGAACCTTTTGCCCCAGACGAACTCAGATCGGCACAGTTTAAGGCTCGCCCTTCCTGCATCTGGGCTTTGGCGGGCGGAGCCGAGTGCGATAACCTAATTGACGACAGCTAATGAGCGAATCCAAACCTAAATTCTATCTGACGACGCCGATTTATTATGCGAACTCGCGTCCGCACGTGGGATCGGCTTATACCACGATTGTTTGCGATGTGATCGCGCGCTACAAGCGCATGTGCGGGTACGACGTCGCCTACCTCACCGGTACCGACGAGCACGGCGTGAACATCGAGCGCGCGGCCGAGGCGCAGGGAATTAGCCCACAACAGCTCGTCGACAGGAATCAACAGATCTTTCGCGACCTCTGGAAGCTGCTCGGTATCCAGTACACGGATTTTGTGCGCACGACCTCGGATGAGCACGCGCACGCGGTCGAGGCGCTTGTGCGGCGGACGATGGAGCGCGACCGCGGGAAGCCGGAGTCGGAGCGCGCGATTTACAAGGCGAAATACGAAGGCCGCTACTGCATCTACGACAATCTCTATGTGAGCGACACGCCCGAGCCCGCCGATTGTCAGATTTGCGGACGCCCGGCGGAGTTGATCTCCGAAGATAATTATTTCTTCCGGCTTTCTGCGTATCAGGGCGAACTGCTGGAATATTACAAGTCACATCCCGAGTGGGTTCAGCCCGATTTTCGGTTCAACGAGGTGAAGAGCTTCGTTGAGGAGCGACTGAAGGATGTTTCGATCAGTCGGAAGACGATCAAATGGGGAATTCCTTGGCCGGATGACCCCGAGCACGTGTTTTACGTGTGGTACGACGCGCTGACCAGCTATATGAGCGGGATCGGTTACGCGAGCGACGACCAGAACCGCGCCGCGCAATACGAAAAATACTGGCCGGCCGACCTGCACATGATCGGCAAGGAGATCATTCGTTTCCATGCCGTGTATTGGCCGGCGTTTTTGATGGCGGCGGGCTTGCCCTTGCCAAAACAGATTTTTGCCCACGGGTGGCTGCTTTTCGAGCAGGAAAAGATGAGCAAGTCGAAGGGGAACGTGGCGTATCCCGAGCCGATCGTGAAGGCGCTGGGGAACGATGCGCTGCGTTATTACCTGTTGCGCGAAACAGTGTTCGGGCAGGACGGGAATTTTTCGCGTGAGGCGCTCGTCACGCGCTACAACGCAGACCTGGCGAACGGATTGGGCAATCTGGCGAGCCGCACGCTGACGATGATTGAGAACTACTTCGGCGGGATCGTTCCGGAGAGGCAATCAACCGACGACCGGGTGCTTGAGCAAAACCTCGTTCACTTGATGGATTCGGCGCGGAGATACTATGCGAGCAACGACTTTTCAGCTTGCCTGCAAGAAATCTGGCAGATGATTTCTCTGGTTGATTCTTATCTGGTCGAGCAAAAGCCGTGGAAGCGTGCGAATAGCCCCGAGGAGTTACCGGTTGTCGGCGAAGTTCTCTACAAGGCTGCCGAGGCCGTGCGTCTTGTTGCGGCGCTTTCTCATCCCGTGGTTCCAGACGCCACACAACGCATATGGGAACAGCTTGGGCAGCCGGGAAAGCTGGCTGACGTTGGGATTGAACAGTTGAAGTGGGGTGATTTGAAGCCTGGAACGAAAATTGGCAAGCCCGAAGCGGTATTTCCGCGAGCGGACAAAAAACAGGTGTTGGAGGCGATCGAAGCAATGGAAAACGAGATCAGGAATCCGGGTGCGGCGGCAGAGCCAGCGAGCAAGGCGAATCACACCGACACGTCGATTGAGCCGGGCGCAGCGAAACCTGCGGCAGCCGCAACTGCTGCGAGCGCCGCGGCGCTTGCGCCGGCTGTGGACGCTAAGATTTCAATCGATGATCTGGCAAAGGTCGATCTGCGCGTGGGCGTGATCAAGTCGGCCGAGCGGATTCAGGGCGCAGACAAGCTGCTGAAGCTGCAGGTCGATATCGGCGAAGAAGTGCGGCAGATTCTGGCGGGAATTGCGTTGGCCTACACACCGGAGGAGTTGATCGGACGAAAGATCGTGGTCGTGGCAAATCTTGCTCCGAGGAAAATGCGCGGACTGGAATCAAATGGGATGCTCCTCGCAGCGTCGGTCGAAGGCGGCAAGCCGGTGCTGTGTACGTTCGGCGAAGACATTGCCCCGGGCGCAAAGGTGAAGTAGACCGGCATTCCTCTCGTTATGCAAATTATCGATTCGCATGCGCACTTGGAGGCCGAGCAGTTCAACCAGGACCGTGACGCGATGATCGAGCGCGCGCGGGCAGCGGGCATTGAGGCGCTTCTTGCGATCGGGAGCGGGACGAGTCCGGCGGAGCGTGTTGACGCGGCGATTCGGTTTGCTGAAGCACATGACTGGATTTACGCGACGATTGGCGTCCATCCGCACGATGCCAGCGCCGCGACCGAAGAGCATTTCGAGCAGCTCGCCGCGCTGGCAAAACATCCGCGCGTGCTTGCGTGGGGTGAAATGGGACTGGATTATTACTACGATCATTCGCCGCGCGAGATGCAGGCGCGCGTGTTTCGTCGTCAACTGGAGCTGGCGCGCAAAGCCAAGCAGCCGATCGTGATTCATTGCCGCGACGCTTGGCCCGATTGCCTGCGAATTCTCGAACAGGATTGGAGTTCGAGCGGCCTGGGAGGCATCTTTCACTGTTTCACGGCGGGCGCGGAAGAAGCGCGCCGCGGGCTGGATATGGGCTTCATGGTGTCGTTCGCGGGGAACATCACGTACCCGAAAATGCAGCATTTGCGTGATGTGGCGCGCGATCTGCCGCTTGACCGTATTCTTACTGAGACCGATTCGCCCTACCTTTCGCCGCAGATCCGCAGGGGTAAACGCAACGAGCCGGCCAGCGTGGTTGAGGTAGCGAAAGCCTTGGCAACTGTGAGAAACTTACCGGTCGAAGAAGTCGCAGCGCACACGGCGGGGAACTTTCGGGCGTTTTTTCGTTTGAACGTGCCGGTCACGCCGGGCCACAGGGAAAGGGCTGGCTAGCTCACTCGAATGGCATTCGCCGTTCAGATCGCAAAAGGCATATTTGACCTGATCCGCGACGACATGGCTCTCGTCGAGCGGGAAATCGCCGCCCAAAACGGCGAGGCGATCGAGCCCGTCATCGAAATTACCAGTTATTTGCGCGAAGGCGGCGGGAAGCGCATGCGTCCCGCGTTGCTGCTGCTTTCTTCAGCGGCTGCCGGCTATCGCGGCGAGAGCGCGATCCGGCTGGGTGCCGTGGTGGAGATGATCCACAGCGCAACGCTCGTGCACGACGACGTGATCGATGGCGCAAACACCCGCCGCGGACGTCCGAGCGCGAACGCACGCTGGGGCAATCACATGAGCGTGCTTGCGGGTGACTGGCTGTACATGCAGTCGTTCGAAATGGCACTGCGCGAACGGAATTTCGCGATCCTCGACATTTTGATCGATCTCACGCAAAACATGGTCGAGGGCGAGCTGCTGCAACTGACGCGGCTGGGGCGAATCGATCTGACTGAAGCGGAAGCAACCGAACTCGCATATCGGAAGACGGCTTGCCTTTTCAGCGGATGCGCGCGGCTGGGAGCTGTGTTGGGCAAGCAGCCGGCGCACGTGGAAGAAGCGCTCGCCGAATACGGTCGCAACGCGGGGCTGGCGTTTCAGCTTGTGGATGATTTGCTCGATTTCACGGCTTCGCTCGAAAAACTCGGCAAGCCCGTGTTGAGTGATCTGAAGGAAGGCAAAGTTACGCTGCCGCTGATTTTTGCCCTGCAGATTGCCGCGAACGGCAACGGTCACAGCGACGGTCGGCGTCTGGTGGCGAAAGTTTTGGAAGAGCGCGGATTTGTGAGCGTGCGGCCGCAGCAGATTACAGATCTGGTGCGCGAAACCGGTGCTCTCGAACGGGCTTCAGCGCTGGCGCGTGCGCATGTCGAGCACGCGAAAGAATGTCTCTCTGAGCTGCCGGACACCGAGTACCGGCGGGCTCTCCTCGCTGTGCCCGATTTCATCCTCGAGCGGGAAAGCTAATCGTCTAACTCAATTTGCAGCGGGTGCCGCGATGGCGTGGCCGGCGCCTCGCATATCGGCGGCAGTCTGCGCACCTGCGGGAGCTAGGGCCGCGCTGGCGTCGGCGATCAGGTCGGCGGGTTTCCAGTCGGTGTCTTCTCGCCAGCTGTAGATTTTTCCGTCGGGCGTGATGACGCTCGTGCTCATGGAGTGGACGATCTGGCCGCCATTCTGCGCAACGGTCACGCCGAAATAGTCGGTTACTTTTTGCAATTCGTCTTTCGGGACCACAGCGAATTCCCAGCGACCGAATGGATTGCCGCCGGTGGTGCCGTCAAACGTCTTTGCATAGGCGCGCAAGGCCGCGGGCGTGTCGTTTTCCGGATCGAAACTGACGCTCAACAGGCGCAAGTGGTCACGCAGCTCGGGGTTTGATTTCGTGTCGGCGTAGATGTGGCCGAAATTGCGCGAGACGAGCGGGCAATAATCAGGGAACGGACAGCGCGTGTAGATGAACGTGACGAGAAGCGCGTCACCACGAAATTGCGACAGGTGAATGTGCTTTCCGTCCTGATCGACGAGCGCGAAATCGGGGACTGCGTCGCCGGGCTGCGGTTCATGGATGTTGGAAGATGACGGCGTGCCCGAGCCGCTTCCTTTTTTCAGTACGACGATGTTTTGGATATAAGCTTCGGCGTCCTGGGGAACGATGATGTCCGCGTTGATTTCGTCCCCGCTGGCGACTTTGGCGATTTCGGCTTTGTCGTGCACCGTATATGGCATCGCCATTGCTGCCATGAAATCGGGAACCGCATCGCCATCGATATCGAGCCGGCTGTTTGCCGGATCGATCGAGAGCACTTTGCCGTGCAGGTGATAGACCTTCGCGTTGGCGGGAACGGCGCTCGAACCCTGCGCTGCGGTTTGCGTTTGCTGGGATTGTTTTGAACAACTCGCGATCGCGACGATCGCGACGACAAGTACCGCCAGCGCCACGAGCCGTGGCTTTCCGACGTGTCTGTTCTCTTGCTTCATCGTCTCCTCGCTGCTTTTGCCAAGCGCCCCATAGAAGTTTACGCGCGCCCGGACCGAATTAGTAATGGAAATGCCAGCGCAACTCGACGTAGACCTCGCGTGGATTGTTGTAGTGAAATCCGCCGAAGGTGAGGCTGTTGTCGATCAAGAGATGGCGATTGGCGACGTTGAGCGCGTCGATGGCGACGGAAAATCGTTCGCCGAAGGATTTAGAGGCGCTCAGGTCGATCTGTGCGTGGCCGGGCAGATAGGGATCCTGATACGGTGATCCATCCACGCCCTGCGACCCGTTGGAAAAGCCCGAGCCGTAGTAGACGTTTGACGAAAGCGTGGTCTGCCAGGGCAGGCTCGCGTCAAAGCCCACGTTGAGCGTGTTGCGCTGATCGTGATCGAGACGGCCCCAATCGGTGTCGCCCGGGAGGCCGACGATCAGCCCGCCGGCGAAGCCGCCGCGTGCCTGCGCTATCTGATTCGAATAGGCGAGATGCACGTTCGCGCGATGCCAGATGCGCGGGGAACGAACGGTGACCTCTGTGCCGCGAATGCGGGATTCGGCAATCGTCACCGGAATGAAGATCGACGACTCACCGATGTTGTTGTGATCGAGGAAATTCACGCCTCGCGTTTCGAAATTATCCACGTCGAGCGACCAGCCGCGGAAGGGGATCGTCACGCCGAATTGATGCTCTTGGTCGCGTTCGCCGCGCAGCGCGACAAAGCAGTTCGGATCGTCCGGTTCGCAAGTTGGTTGAAGCTGGCTCAGAAGAGGTCCGGAAATTGTGACCAGCGGAGGCGGTTGATAGTAGCGCCCCCAAAACGCGCGAAAGACCAAATTCGCGCCGGGAATTTTCAGCGTGCCGCCAATGCGGGGCGATGTGGCGTTCTCGACGACGCCACCGGAAAAATGCGTCGCACGGACGCCGCCGAGCAGCGTCAGCCACGACGTAACGCTGAATTTGTCGCTCGCAAAGAGTGCTTCTTCCGACCCCGTTACGGATTCCGCATCGTGAACCGGCCCGGTTCCGCTGCCGTCGTTGAAAATCAGGCCGAAAGTTTCGTTCTGATTGGCGGCAAAGGAATAGACACCCGTCTGCACGTCATTCCGCGCGACGTGAAAACTGAGTGCGGCTTGTCCGCCTCCGTATGTTGGCGAGAAAACGGCGCTCGTCGCGACGGGCTGGTCGGTCGCCAGACTGTGATAGCCGGAGCTGTTGTAGTGATAGAAGGGTGAGACGGTGAGCGCGGCGTTGGCGTTGAACGTATGCACCCAGGAAAAGAGCGCGTAGCCGTCAGTTTCGAGTTCGTGGTCGCGCAGATCGCTCGTTGGGAATTGGCTGTTTTCGAAGTCGTTCGGATCCGGATCGTAAGGGATCTGGTAAAAATCGCGACGGAACTGCCCGTCAAATCGAAATTGGTTTTTCGAATCCAGATTGTAAAGCAGCGACGTGAACCCACCGGCCCCGTTTTCGGCGTCGTGATAGACCTTCGAAATCGGCGTCTCGATGCCCAGATTGCTGCGATTTGCGTTGACGCTGGCGTAGTAAGCGAATCGCTGCGTGTGGCCGCCGAAGCTGAGTTGGTCGTCGGTCTGATAAAAGCTGCCGATCGTGGCGACGAGTTGGGCCTCGTGGTTCATGTCGAAGCCGGACTTCGGCAGGATGTTGAACTCGCCGTAGGTGCGATCGCCATACTGCGCGCCGTAACTGCCGCGCAGGACTTCCACGTAGTCGATGTCTTTCGGATCGACGCGCGGGGCGAGGCTTGTGGCGATGTTGGTGTCGGGAATGGGCACGCCGTCGATGAGCCATGTGGTCTGGTGGCCGCCGCGCATGTGCAGCATGTCATGCGTCATATACGAGCCCGGCGTGAAGTCGGTGATCATGGCGAGGCTGTTGGCCGAGTCTGCGCCGGGAGTTTGCTCGATGTCCTGGCGATCGAGCAGCGTCGTGGGTGTGACGGTTTCGAGCGCAGACGTGCCAGCTTCGGAAGTGACGGTTGTGGTCTGCCTTACTGCCGCAATCGACATCATGAAATGCAGCACCGATGATGTGTCCGAAGCGAGCGTGAGCGATTGCCGCGATGGACTGAAGCCGGCGACGGTCACGATGACCGAATAATCTCCGAGGGGCACGGCGGGGAAGGAAAATTCGCCTTCCGCGTCGCTAGCGGCGGACGCGCTCCAGTCGGACGTGGTCGATTTGATTTCGACGGTTGCGCCGGTAATCGGGCGATGCTGCGGGTCATGCACCACGCCGCGAACCGTGCCAAAAACCGTGGCTTGTGCAAGCGGCGCGGAAACAAAGAGAACAAGAGACAAAAACAAGACATGCCTTCGCAAGGCGGAGTCCCCCATCCATTTGGATTTTGTAAAGCCGGAAGCGATGGGTTGGGACTAGCCTCGAGGAGGCGCGAAGGGTGGAGAAAAGAATCCGTGCGAGAGGGAAGGTGCGAAATCGGCTTGTGCCGCGCGGTCGACCGACGGCGCATTCAGCTCGAAGAAGGGAATCGGCGCGGTCGGGGCGAGTGGAGAAACGAGCGCGAAATCAGGCATCTCGGCTTGCTTGGTTTGGCCGCACGCACCGCTACGCTGCATCGGGCACCGGCAACTCATCTGTTTTCCGTGTGAGGCCGAGGCGCAGATCGGGCAGACCGCCTGCGCGCAGGACTGCATTCCCGCAAGGAGAGATGGCGGTATTGCCAGCAGCGCGAGAATCACGAAAATAGCTTGAATGCGGCGCATTGCGAACAAAAAGAATATACCACAACGGCCCGCGGCGTTTGCTCTTGCGAAAACATTCGCGATAGGCTGTTTGGGCCATGTTGCCTTTCAAAGTGATCTATCATGACGGTTACGATCTGAATCTTGGGGCGCACGTTTTTCCGTCCCAAAAATTCCGGCTGATCAAGGAAAGCCTCGTTGCCGACCGGATAGCGTCACCGGACGACATTCTCGCGCCCGAACCGGCCGAAGATGAGGATGTGCTGCGCGTCCACACGCCCGAATACGTGCGCAAACTCAAGAACGGATCACTGACCCCCGCCGAGATTCTGCGCATGGAGATTCCGTATTCGCGCGCGCTAATGGATGCGTGCTGGCTGGCGGCCGGCGGATCGATTCTGGCCGGGCAGCGCGCGCTGGAGGACGGCGCCGCTTCAAATGTGGGCGGCGGCTTCCATCACGCATATCCGGATCACGGCGAAGGCTTTTGCGTGTTGCATGACGTGGCCATCGCGATCCGTAAGCTGCAGTTCGACCGAAAAATCGCGCGCGCGATGGTGATCGATACGGACGTGCATCAGGGCAACGGCACGGCCGCGATTTTTGGGCGTGACGAGAGCGTCTACACCCTTTCGATTCATCAGGAGAACAATTATCCGAACGACAAGCCGCCGTCCACGGTGGATATCAATCTGCCAGACGGGGTAGGTAATGAAGAATATTTGTCGATGCTCGAGGACGGTGTGCGCGAAGCCTTTGGGGATTACGGTCCGCAGATCCTTTTCTACATCGCGGGCGCCGATCCTTATTGTGAGGACCAGCTGGGCGGATTGATGCTCACGATCGCTGGATTGCAGAAGCGCGACGCGCTCGTTTTTGACTACGCGCGGCAAAATGGAGTGCCAGTAGTTACCGCACTCGCCGGCGGATACGCGCGGCGCATTGCCGACACCGTGCAAATTCACGTGAATACGATTGTGGCGTTGCGCGATGCGCTCGGGGCGCGAACTATTTGAAATCCAGCATGACATTGACGGTTGCCGAGGCAGCGTCTTTGTCGAGGAAGTGATCGATCCGCTCGTAGTCGTAGGGGATTCCGGCGAACGAGTCTTTTGCGCCGGAATCGATGAAGTTATTGAAGAAGGCTTGGTCGAAGATCGCATCCGGGGGAATCGTCCACGCCCCGCGGATGCGCTTTTCACCCTCCAGCGAAAGCCCCGACAGCACAAGCTTGCCCATGTGATATTGCGCGCCTTCGACGATCGCGACGCTGTAGTTTACACGGTGTGTCTGTTCGTCAAATTGCGGGGTCGGCGTTGAAGTCGCGTCGAGATAGCCCTTATGGCCGTAGGCGTCAGTGACGCCGTTCCACAGCGCCTGAATTTTGGTGCCGTCGGTCGGATCGCCCGGCTTGAACTTGACGAGGCCGTTCAGTTCGGCAGCGGAGAACGCGGAGTTGCCGGTCCATACGACGCTCCCCCAGGTGTATTGGGGGCCGGCGTCGATTTCGATGTGAATCGTGACGTTGGGCGCGGTGTTCAGGGCGGTTGCCGTCGTAGCCGTCACGACCGGCGGCTTGAACCCAACGCGCAAAAGGCCGCGCCCGATATACACCGGACGCACCTGCTCATATTCGAAGAGTTTGAGGGTCGTGAGCGAATAGGGCTTGCCGATCAGGTCCGCGAGGCGCTCCTGGATGTCTTTGTTCGTGTTGGCGAGCGCGTCGGAAAAGTCGATCGACTTCACATCTTCCTCGGCGCCGGCCGAAAGAAATTGGAGCGTTTGTTCGTTCGTGAGCGGGTCAGACATCGGTTCGTGCGAGATTTTCACGAAGATGCCCTTGGTTTCGAGGAAGCGCGTCATGGCCAGCGCCATGTCGTCGAGGATTTTTCCACTTGCCGGAGCCGCTCCGTCAAAAAGCGGGACAGCCGCTTTGATGGACGCTTTCAGGTCGTCGTCCGAGACCCAGGGAAAATTGTCGAAAGAGACCGGCAGGCCCGGCACATCGGTTACCTGATATTCCACGGTGACACCGGACGGTTCACTGGAGAAGCGATAGCCGACCTTCGTGAACGGGCCGAGCTGGTTGAGCGCATCCGCCGCGCCTTGCAGATCCGAGCGCGTCACTGTCGCGCCAGGCTTCAGGCTCAATTCGGCGACGATTTGATCGGACGTGAAGCGTTTGGAACCGGTGACGGAAATCTTATCGAGCCTTGCGCTCGCTTCACTGCCGGCGGGAGCCGGCGGTTGCTGCGCGTGAGCGGGCAGGGCGATCGAAACGAGTGCGCAAAAAAAGATCGAGAGAAGAATTCTTCCGCAGTTCATTGGTAGCCATGTTATTCGACGGTCACGGACTTCGCAAGGTTGCGTGGCTGGTCCACGTCGCAGCCCCGGCGCACAGCGATGTGATAGGCGAGCAACTGGAGCGGCACGATTTCGAGAATCGGAGCGAGCAAATCGGGCGCGGCGGGAATTTCGATCACGTGCTTGGCACTTTCGCGGGCGAGACGATCACCTTCGCTGATGATTGCGATCACGATACCGTCGCGCGCTTTCACTTCCTGCAAATTGGAGATCGTCTTTTCGTAGCGCGTCATGGACGAAGGATCGTTTTCATCGCGCGTGGCGATCACGACGACGGGCAGATTTTCGTCGATCAGAGCGTTTGGGCCGTGCTTCATTTCCCCAGCCGGATAACCTTCGGCATGGATGTAGGAAATTTCCTTCAGCTTGAGTGCGCCTTCGAGGGCAATGGGATAGTGAATGCCGCGGCCGAGATAGAGAAAGTCGGTGCAGCGGAAAAACTGGCGCGCGAGTTCTTCTATCTCGGAATCGCGCTGAAGGATGGTTTCGATCTTGTTCGGGATGCGCGTCAGCTCCTGCATGAACTTTTGCGACGCGGCCGGGCCGAGTTTTCCGCGCACCTGGCCGAGATGCAGCGCCGTAAGCAGAAGGGCCGTCAACTGACCGGTGAAGGCCTTTGTTGAAGCGACGCCGATTTCGGGGCCGGCGTGGGTGTAGATCGTTCCCTTGGCCTCCCGCGTGAGCATGGCGCCGACCACGTTGCAGATCGCCAGAATCTTGGCCCCTTTTTGCGCGGCTTCGCGCTCGGCAGCCAGAGTATCGGCCGTTTCTCCCGACTGGCTGATTGCGACAATCAGTGATTTGTCGTCAAGGATCGGATCGCGATAGCGGAACTCGCTGCCGTAATCGACTTCGACAGGCATGTGTGCGAGCCGCTCGATCATGAACTTGCCTGCGAGACCGGCGTGCCAGCTTGTACCGCAGGCAACGATCTTCACGTCGCGGAAACCCAGGAACTCCTGCTCGCTGATGTCCATCTTGTCGAGGAAGACTTTCCCGCTTTCCTGCGAGATGCGGCCGAGCAACGTGTCGCGTACGGCGCGCGGCTGCTCGAAAATCTCCTTTTGCATGAAATGCTTAAAGCCGCCCTTTTCGGCCATGATCGGGTCCCAGGTGATGTGCTGCGGCTTGCGCTGAAGGGTCCGATTCTCGAAATCGGCCAGGCGGATTCCTTGCGGCGTGAGGACGGCGACTTCGCCGTCGCCCAGGAAGAAGATGCTTCGCGTGTGCGCGAGGATCGCGGGAATGTCGCTCGCCACGAAATATTCGTTTTCGCCGAGGCCGACGACGATCGGCGGACCCAATCGCGCGGCGACAATCTTTTGCGGATCGCGCGTCGAAAGAGCCACAAGCGCGTAGGCACCACCCATGACTTTTACGGCTTTCAGTACGGCTTCTTCGAGCGGCGTGCCGCCCTTCGAAAATTTCTCGAGCAGGTGCGCAATGATCTCGGTGTCTGTTTCGGTCACGAATTTGTGGCCTTCGGCGACCAGCTCGTTTTTCAGCTCGACGTAATTTTCGATGATCCCGTTGTGGACGACGACGATCTCGCCTTTGCAATCGCGATGCGGATGGGCATTTTCTTCGGTCGGCCGGCCGTGCGTTGCCCAGCGCGTGTGGCCGATGCCGTAAAGGCCTTCGACGGGCGTCTTCTGGATGGATTCTTCGAGGTTGCGTAGTTTGCCCGGCGCGCGGCGGATTTCGAGTTTGCCGTCTTCGCCGACAACGGCGATTCCCGCCGAGTCGTAGCCGCGATATTCGAGACGGCGGAGGCCATCAAGGATGAGAGGCACGACGGGTTTCGGCCCAATATAACCTGCAATTCCGCACATGTTGATTCACCCTCAAAGTGGCCCCGAGCGCGAGCCTCTCGGAAGACTAGCACAAACGCGAAAACGATTCGGCCAAGCGTTGCCAACGAGGCAATGTCGGCAGGCTTCTCCTAGGTTGTCGGTGGTTGGGGATCGGAGAAGTCGGAGATACGGAAGTTGGCGATCCGGATGTCGCGGCGGAAGTGTGCGACCGGCTCTTTCACTGTGACGGTTGCCTCGGAGGCGAAAGGTGAGACAACAGACGTCCACCGTCCCTCGATCGAATCATCGAGGTTGATGCCGGCGGGGAACGGTGAATAGGAAACCAGGTATCCGAGAGGGGCGATAGCCCCTCCGGTCTGGACGTACACAATCCCGCTCGGCCAGCGAAACGGAGACTCACAAACGAATCGGTTGAAGATGCCCAAAGAGCAGCGTAGTCGGTCCGCTACGTCTTGCGGCTGGCGCCGCAAAGGGATCGTCTTGGTTCGTGGATTCCCGAACAAGGTGAGATAGAACGAAGCGCGGAATGTGACGGCATCTCCTTGTCCCCCCTTGAACAACGACGCAGGTATCCGGAAAGGAAAATCGAACAGCGCCGCCCCGGCAGTTGTTGACTGTCGGTTTGCGCCCACAACGTCTACCTGCGTAAGGCGCCCATCGGGCGCCTGGAATTCGAACCGCGCGTAATCAAATTCGAGGTCCTCGTTATCCGGGACACCGTTTACCGCCAGAGGAACGTCCGCCCAACCGCGCGCAGGAGAACGGCTCTCAGCTGGTGTCGCAAGCTCGAATTGGAGCGAAGGAGGCGGGGTGCGTTGCGCGGGGAAGCGAGTTTGCAGGTTCATCGCCCATGTCGAGGGTAAATACAGGTACGCCACCGCAATCATGGTCAACCCGGCGACGGCAAACAGCCTGCTGAAGAGCGTACGGCGCTTTTTGTACTGGATGCAGAGAACGCAGAGTGTGACGGTGATGATGGCAAGCAAACCGAACGAGTTGCGAATCCAGTCAAACCCGACTGGCCATTTCACGCCGGTGAGATGGAATATTGTTGATTGCTCAAAAATAAACCCAACCGCGACGAGCGCGAAAGCCGCGAAGTTAAACGGGAGAATGCTTGGCGTGACCGAGGCAAGGGCTGCGACCGACAGCCATACGGCCGAGACGTTGAGGATTTGTGACCACAAAACCGCAGGCAGATTCGGCGCGATGGCGAATCCAGCTTCTTTGAGCATGTACATTTGGGCCAACAGAGTCGGCAGGCTCACAAACGCCAGGGTAAACAAGATTTTTGCCCCCAGCAGGCTCTGCCAGCGATACGGCCTGGTGATCCAGAACTGGTGATCGCCGGGGATCGCTTCGGCGTGAACCAGGCGAGCGATCAGATACGTAGCGGCCAGCGCAAGCAGTGTCTGAGCCCATTGTTGTCCGACTTTCCATGCAAGAATCGTCGTGAGGGCGGCGACCAAGCAAATCTCCGCACGAAGGTAGCGAACGTCCTTTTTGAAGATGTGAAGGACCTGGCGCATGTTGTTCCTCACGATCTGTTGGCCAGGTTGCGAGCGAGCGTTATGAAGATCGCGCGCAACGGCATGGGATGAATCGAGACACTGCGGACAGCGCCAAAAAGTTCGCGGATTTCCGCAGCTGTGCGATCTGCTTCAAAACGAGTTTCCACGAAACGGATCATCGCAGGCGACTCCTCACGGCGAAGCCAGCTATCGGGCCAATGACCGTTCTTCGGCGGCTCGGCGAACGATTCGATAGTGACTTCGATCTCGCGGAAACGCGCGGTCAGCGAGGCCATTTCTTCGGAAAATAGGAGGCGTCCGCGATTGAGATAACCGATGTGACTGGCGAAGTTTTCGATGTCGCCCAAGTCGTGGGACGAAATCAGAATTGTGATCCCCTGGGCGTTTTCAAGTAGGCCCTCGATCAGATCCTCGCGAACGACAGGATCAAGACCGCTGAAAGGTTCGTCCATCACGAGCAGACGCGGGCGGTACGCGAGCGAAGCAGTTAAGGCGGTTTTCATCCACATGCCGCGCGAGAGATGGCAGATCTTGCGATTGCGCGGAAGATCGAACTTGTCAAGCAGTTCCGAGGCAAAGGCTTCGTCCCATGTGGGATAAAACGGCTTCAGATAAGCCATCAAGTACTGGACTGTCATCCAGCCGGGCAGCTC
>DATMLZ010000088.1:0-30433 GCA_035569955.1 Candidatus Acidiferrum sp. | reverse complement strand
GCCGATTTCGGTGTTGAGGTTCGGCTGGTAGCCGACGGCGGAAGGCATGCGGCCGAGAAGCGCGGACACTTCCGAACCCGCTTGCACGAAGCGGAAAATGTTGTCGATAAACAGCAGCACGTCCAGATGCTCTTCGTCACGGAAATATTCGGCCACGGTGAGACCGGTCAGACCGACGCGAAGACGCGCGCCGGGCGGTTCGGTCATCTGACCGTAGATCAGTGCGCAGCGGGATTTTTCAGGATTGCCAGGAACGACGACGCCCGATTCCTGCATTTCGAGCCAGAGATCGTTGCCTTCGCGGGTGCGTTCGCCCACGCCTGAGAAGACCGAGACGCCGCCATGCTTCATCGCGACGTTGTGAATCAACTCTTGAATGAGAACCGTCTTGCCAACGCCCGCCCCGCCGAATAGACCGATCTTTCCCCCTTTGAGATAGGGCTCCATCAGGTCGACGACTTTGATGCCCGTCTCGAACATTTCCATGTTCGTCGACTGATCTTCAAGCGACGGCGCCGGGCGATGAATCGGATACGTTTTTTCCGCGTTGACGGGGCCGAGCTTGTCAACCGGCTCGCCGAGAACGTTGAGCACGCGGCCAAGAGTCTGGCGACCCACAGGAACAGAAATCGGTTCCCCCAGATCGATTGCCTTCATGCCGCGGACCAGACCTTCGTTGGGCTTCATGGCGACGGCGCGGACGCGGCCTTCGCCGAGGTGCTGCTGCACTTCGCAGACCAGATCGATTGGCTCGGGAACATCGTAGCCTTCGCTGGTGATCCGAACGGCGTTGTGAATCCGCGGAAGGTGCCCTTCCTGGAATAGCACGTCCACGACAGGTCCGATAACTTCAATGACCTTGCCGATTTTCTTTGCATCGGTTGCCATGTTTAGGAGCTCCTAGAATTTTCGCGCCCTAGCCCATCGCGCTTGCCGCGCCGCTCACGATTTCGATCAGTTCCTTGGTGATTCCCGCCTGCCGGATCTTGTTCATATCGAGCGTGAGGCGTTCGATCAGATCCGCCGCGTTGCGTGTAGCCGAATCCATTGCCGTCATGCGGGCGGCGTGCTCGGCCGCTGCGGATTCGAGCAACACACGGTAAACCTCAGCTTCCAGATAGCGCGGCACCAGGCCGTTGAAAATTTCCTCGATCGGTTGCTCGTAAATATAATCCACCAGAAACTCTTTGCCGCTGGGAGAAAGCTGGTGCGGCAGTTTCGCGGCGTCGGCTTCATGGCCTTTGCTCAATTCAGATTCCGCCCCGGTTTCAGCCAGAATGCCCGGATCGATCGGCAGCAATTTCTGGACCTGCAGCTTCTGCACAAGCACGTTTTTGAATTCGTTGTAGACGACGTAGACGGCGTCTACTTTGCGCTCGGCATAAAGTTCCGCGATCTTCGCGGCAATTTCCTTTGCCGACGAAAATTCCACGTTGGATGAAACGCCGACCCATTCGGCCGCGAGGTCGTAGCCGCGCTTCTTGAGCGTATCGCGGCCTTTTTTGCCAACGGCGATCAGTTGCAGCTGTTTGGACTGCTGCTCGCGCAGGAATTGCAGCGCGCGCCGGATCACGTTTGTGTTGAACGCGCCCGCGAGCGAGCGGTCGCCGGTGAGAACGACCGTGAGCACGCTTTTTTCGTCGCGGCGTTCCAGCAGCGCATGTTGCGGGCTCTCTATGCGGGCCGCAGCCGAGCGCATCACGCGCAGGATTTCGCGAGCGTATGGCCGGGCGGCGAACACCCCTTCCTGCGCGCGGCGCAGCTTCGCGGCAGCGACGAATTTCATGGCACGCGTGATCTGCTGCGTGCTCTTTACCGAGCGGATGCGGCGCCGATAATCAAGTAGTGTGGGCATCGATCGTATCTAGTTCAGATATTCGGCCTCGATCAATCCGCGGCAGCCGCGCCGGTCGTCGCGCGGAACGTTTCCTTGAAAGCGTCGAGAGCCGACTTCAATTCGGCCTTGATCGAGTCGTCGATCGCCTTCTTTTCTCTGATCCCCTTGAACACGCCGGGATTGTTGGTTTCGATGTACCGGTAAAGGTCGCGTTCGAAGCGGCCCACCTCGGAAACCTCGAGATCGTCCAGATACTTGTTGCCGCCCGCCCAAATGATGACAATCTGGCGCTCGACGGGCAGGGGCGCGTACTGATCTTGCTTGAGAATCTCGACGAGCCGTTGGCCGCGGAAAAGTTGCGCCTTTGTGGTTTTGTCCAGCTGGTCGGTGCCGAACTGTGCGAAAGCCGCCAGATCGCGGTACTGCGCCATATCCAAACGGAGCGTGCCGGCAACCTGGCGCATAGCTTTAATTTGCGCGTTGCCGCCGACGCGGCTTACCGAAATGCCTGCGTTGATCGCAGGACGAATGCCGGCATTGAAAAGGTCGGCTTCGAGGTAGATCTGGCCGTCGGTGATCGAAATCACATTCGTCGGAATGTAGGCCGAGACGTCGCCCGCTTGCGTTTCGATCACCGGCAACGCGGTGAGCGAACCGGCGCCGAGCGCATCGCTCAATTTCGCCGCGCGCTCGAGCAAGCGCGAGTGCAGAAAGAAAACGTCTCCGGGATACGCCTCGCGGCCTGGCGGACGGCGCAGCAGGAGCGATATTTCGCGATAGGACTGCGCGTGCTTGGAAAGGTCGTCGTAGAAGCAGACGGCGTGCCTCTTGTTGTCGCGAAAATATTCGCCCATCGCACAGCCAGCAAACGGCGCGATGTATTGCATCGTGGCCGGCTCGCTGGCCGATGCGGCCACGACGATCGTGTAATCGATTGCGCCGTTTTCGGTGAGCGTCTTCACGACTTGAGCGATGGTCGAGCGCTTCTGGCCGATGGCGACGTAGATGCAAATCATGTCGCCGCCCTTCTGGTTGATGATCGTGTCCAGAATGATGGCGGTCTTCCCGGTCTGGCGGTCGCCGATGATCAGTTCGCGCTGTCCGCGGCCGATCGGAATCATCGAGTCGATCGCCTTGATGCCGGTTTGCAGAGGCTCGCGAACGGGTTGGCGGTCGATAACGCCGGGAGCGATCTTTTCGAGCGGATTGCGGTCTTGGGTGGCAATCGGCCCTTTGCCGTCAAGCGGCTGGCCGAGCGGGTTCACAACACGGCCGATCAGTGCTTCTCCGACCGGGACCGACATGATGCTGTTGGTCCGCTTTACGGTGTCGCCTTCGCGAATTTCGGTGTAGTCGCCAAGCAACACGGTCCCGACCTGGTCTTCCTCGAGGTTTAGTGCGATGCCGAACACACCGTGCGGGAAAGCAAGCATCTCGCCCGCCATGCAGCGGTCTAGTCCATGCACGCGCGCGATGCCGTCACCGACCGAAATTACCGAGCCCACCTCTTCGACCGCGACGGTCTGTTCGTAATTTTCGATCTGCTGGCGCAGAATGCTGGTGATCTCGTCCGCCTTGATATTCGCCATTCCTTGCTCCTATTCGCTTTCGAGCTGCTGGTGCAGCCGGCTCAATCTCTCGCGCACCGAACCGTCATAAACGGTCGATCCGACGCGCACTACGGCTCCGCCGAGCAGCGAGCGATCTTCGCTAAAGCGTGCTTCAATTTTCTTGCCCGTCCGGCGCTCGAGCGCGGCCGTCAATTCCCTGCGCTCCGGGTCGCTGAGCGGCCTGGCCGACGTCACTTCGGCGAGCGCGATGCCCATGCGAGCATTCAGCTCTTCGCCAAGAGCGCGTTCGATTTCGCGCAGCGACTCGGTGCGTCCGTGATCGACGATCAGGTGAATGAAGTTCGTGACGCCTGGATCGAGTTGCATGCGCTGGGTGAGGCTCTGAATCACTTTTTGCTTGACGTCGATGGCAACAGCGGGACTTTCGAGAAAATTGCGCAGGTCGGCGGCCGAATAAAATGCGTCGACAAAGCTCGTGAAGTCGCTCCTCACGCGCTGTGTGTTGTTCCTTTCAAGCGCCACATCGGCCATGGCAGCCGCGTAACGCCGTGCGACGGCCTCGCTCAATTCCGGCTCTCCTGGAGTTTTTCGACAAACGCGCGGAAGACCGCCGCTTCGGTTGCGGGAGTCATCTGGTCGCGCAGCAGCGCTTCGGCGCGTCCCACGGCCAAACGACCCGCAAGAAGCCTAAGTTCCAAACGCGCAGCCTGCTCGGCAGAGGCGATTTCGGCCTGGCCGGCGCGCTCGATCGTCTGCGCGTCCTGTTTCGCCAGTGCCCGAAGGCGCTGGGTTTCCGCTTCAGCCGCTCGCTTGGCGTCGGCTCTGAGCCGCGTGACTTCCTCATCGAGGTGCGACATTTTTTCCTGGACGGCGCGACGCTGATTTTCAGCTGCTTCGCGCGCACGCGTGCCCTCAGCGATTTTTTGTGAGACCTCATTGGCGCGTTTGCGGAATGCGGGGCCGGCCTTTGAAAATCCCCAAACGATGAAGCCGAAAACGAGGGCAAAGTTGAGCCAGCGGAAGACCCAGCCGGTCGTTGAAGTCGTTGCGTCGCCGCTTTCCTGCGCGAAAACAGGCGCAGCAAGCAGGGCAACGGCCAGTGCCGAAAGCGAGATTCGACCAAGAACGCGGTTCAAACTCATCGCGCGCCCCCGGCCGGAGCTTCGAGAACGGCTTTGGCGATCTCCGCGGCGAGTTGTGGCGTCTGCGCTTCGATGTCGGCGCGCGCTCGAGCGGTTTCGGCGGCGATTCGCTTCTTGGCCGCAGCCACCTCTTCCTGCACACGACTGCGCATCGCCTGGAGCAAGCGCGCGCGTTCATCAAGAACCGCCTGGCGCGCAGCTTCCTGCTCGGCATAAATCCTGGCGCGCGCCTTTCTCATTGCGTCGTTGTAGGAATCGAGCTCGCTTTTCGCTTCCGCTTCGACCGCGGCAGCCTCGGCGCGCGCACCTTCGATACGCGCGGTCCGCTCCGCCATTGCCTTCTGGATCGGTGTGAAGAAAGCCCAACGCAAAAAGAAGTAAAAAAGGAGAACGATTACGACTGTAGGCAGAGCTTCAAGAAACAGTTCGCCGATCTGGTGAAGAATCTCCATCGCCGGTAGAACTTACTAGTTGCTGCTCCTGTTTTTGTTCCGATTCGGTGCGAGTCCTCGCACCAGACACACGCATAGGGCCTGCAAAGAAAAAAGATTATCGCATCCGTTCCCATGCGCGTCAACGAGGCATGCGCCCGCACGGGCGATAAGCGGTTGCGATAAGTTTTTTATATCGCGGCAGGAGGCGCCGGAGATTGTTCGGCAAACGCTTGGCGATAGATGAGCAGCATCACGAAAACGGCGATTGCAAACAGTGCGCCGAAACCACTCGAAACTTCAAGCAATGCAGGCGGCAGCGTGGCTGCGGTGCTCGGAAGTCCCATGGCGGATTGCTGCATCTGCATCGCATCGAGAAATCGAGCCATGGCGCCAGGAACCGCCATCGTATAGGCACTGTTTAGAATGGTGACCAGCTGAAGGCAAAGCGCGACCGCCCACCCCCACCATCGAAGCTTGAGCATCCCGATGCCCGCGGCCAATCCTGCAGCGGCGAGCAATACCGCCCACAACTCGAACGGCCTTCCGACCAGAATGCGGCCGAATAAAATCAAGGGAGTGTGCAGCACCAGGACGAGCGGAGCGAACAAGGCGCTGGCAATCAGGAACCACGACCAGACCGTGATCAGGATCGGACGTTTCAGGCGGACCGGGGCATTGTCGACCGGGACGGCCGTCCGAAACGCAGCAGCCGACTCAGACGAGACGGCAACGGCGGGCACGAACTGCGCCTTGACGCCGCGTTTATTGAAATAGATGACCCAAAACACTCCCAGAGCCACAAAGAAGCCGTAGAAGATCACCGAGCCGGCGTGGAAGATCAACTGGAAATTCCGAGGAGTCGAGTCGCTCTGCGGAATGGGCACAAATGGCATGACAATCATCGGGAAGAAGCAAAAGACTGCCATCAACCCGCTGAAAACGAGCATCGAGATACGCGCCCAGTTGCGCAGCCCGAGCAAGCCAAACACCGTGGCGATTCCCCATCCGGCCAAGCCAACAAAGACGAGAATAGTAAACAGGATTGCGTAATGGATGAACGTAGAAGATGCCTCGCCGGCGGGCACCACGGCAAACCCGATGACCATGAGTGCCGCAAATAGCACAGTCGCGGCGCATCCGAGGAGCACGAGAATCGCCGAAAGCAATACTCCGGTCGAACGCTGCATTCCATGCCTCCGGCGGTAATTTGCGGCGGACTATATATCCGGCCGTGATCACTCTGCAAATATATTCCGGGTCGGGCCGGTTCAGGACTTCCGGGCGCGTTCGAGCCGGGCGATGTCGATAGTTTCCGATCTTTATCACCGCGTTCATTGCTTTGGGCTTCTTGGTCAGTTCGTGCGCAGAACACCTGCGAGCTCGGGCCGCCGCCGAGGGTGTCCTTCATGGCGCTCGCGGGACACATCCCACAGGAATGAAGAGCCGGGTGCGATGAAGCTTGTGTTTAACGCAGGGCTTGGTTAGGGTGACCCTCGGAGGAGTTTTGCATGGCCGAAACAGATTTTTTGGACCTCGATTGGTTGCTGGGCGACGAGGAAAAGCTCGCGCGACAGACGGCGCGGCGTTTTGCCGACGAGGCGGTGCTGCCTCTGATCGTCGAAGCGAACCGCGCTGGGAAATTCCCGATGGCGCTCGCGCCGCAGATGGCGGAGCTCGGTTTTTTCGGCGCGAATCTCACCGGCTACGGATGCGCGGGCATGTCCAACGTCGCGTACGGACTGGTCATGCAGGAGCTTGAGCGAGCCGATTCAGGTGTCCGGAGCTTCGCTTCGGTACAGTCGGCTCTGGTGATGTACCCGATCCATGCCTATGGCTCGGACACGCAGAAAGAAAAGTGGCTGCCGCTTCTGCATCAGGGCAAGGCGATCGGTTGTTTTGGGCTGACCGAGCCGCAATTCGGTTCGAATCCCAGCGGGATGCTCACGCGCGCGGCGAAGAAAGGTGCGGGCTACGTCCTGAACGGCGAAAAGATGTGGATCACCAACGGCTCAATCGCGGACGTAGCGCTGATCTGGGCAAGGTGTGAAGACGAGAAAATGCGTGGCTTTCTCGTCGAGAAAGCGACACCCGGATTAAAGAGTTGGGAAGTGCACGGCAAGCAGTCGTTGCGCGCCTCTGTGACGGCCGGACTCGCCATGACCGACTGCGAGGTCGGTCCCGAGAGCGTATTGCCCGGCGTAAGTGGTCTGCGTGGCCCGCTCTCGTGCCTCGATCAGGCCCGCTATGGGATCGGCTGGGGCGCAGTGGGCGCGGCGACGGCTTGCTACGAAACGGCTCTTGCCTACGCCAAGCAACGAAGGCAGTTTGACAACAAACCGATCGCCGCCCACCAGCTTGTGCAGGAAAAGCTGGTCTGGATGATCAGTGAGATTACGAAAGCTCAGTTGATGGCACTGCATTGCGGCCGGCTGAAGGATGCGGGACGGCTCTCGAGCGCACAAATCTCCATGCTCAAACGGAACAACGTCTGGATGGCCCGCGAAACGGCGCGACTGGCGCGCGAAACCCTGGGCGCCAACGGAATCGTCGACGACTTCTGCATCATGCGGCACATGAACAACCTCGAGTCGGTCTACACCTATGAAGGGACGCACGACATCCACACGCTGATCATCGGGCAGCAGATTACGGGAATTCCAGCGTTCGCCTGAAGGCGATCACAGGAAAGCGGGCGAGAGTTCACCGAACGATGAGCGAGGTTCCCCAAATCGTTGGGTGAGCTTATGAGCCGGGCAAACGTCAATCCAGAGCGCTCGCACCGGCCGGCTTCGCCCGCAAGCACGGGCGAAGAGCGGAAGGAGCTGTTCTAGAAGCCAGATCAGCGATTCAAAAGCGCTGAATGGCCTGCCTGAGCCGTCGTTTGACGCCGCGGGATACCAGGGGCTACGCGCACCGCAGGCTGGGGCGGCAACGGACGAACCTGCTGCTGGCTCGTATTCACGTGCTCGCTGATCGCCTGCAACCTTCTGAGGATGCCCTGCCACTGGGTCCAATCAAGCTGCCGCAGGAACGGCCGGAGGCCCTGAATGAACGGGTCCTCCAGCACGGTCTCGCCATTCGACTCGGGAATGAAGAAGCGGTTCAGGCCGACACCGAGTGCTTCGGCAATCTTTTCGAGAGTGCCCAGGCTGGGGGTCATCTGGCCGCTTTCAATCCGAGACAAATACGAACGCGAGACACGCGAACGCGCCTGAAGCTGGCTTTGGGTCATGCCGCGCGACTCCCGCAGCTGGCGAATACGTTGGCCGATGTTTTCCACAGTTTCGCGGTTCGGCCAGTTTTCGAACAGTTGACGGTCGTCTCCCGGCAAGTCCTGCGGCGACGGCGTCGGAATGACGAACGTCACCGTGGGCGGGAGCAGACGCAGGCATCGGCGACAATTGCCGGTGCGAGTGCGATACTGCACCAACCCGCATACTTGACAACGTATGACTTCACGGTCCATTGCTGTATTGGCTTCTAAACCATCTTTTTCCGCCACCGGTTCTCCTCGCAGGCTGATCCGGTGAAACGCGAAAGGGGAGGATGACTTCTTTCAGGGAAGGCAGGAACTGGCGCGAGTGGGATTTTCCACAGGGTGCCAATTCTTGTCAAGCCTTATTTTGTCCCTCCACCGACACACATTCTAACTTTGCGTCCGGGCGCGTTACAAACAAGAAAGTTGTCTGCGTTTCGTTGTAAGCAAAGGTCTTCTTCATTTGTTCGCCCCCGACGAAACGCGTCCGATAACGGTCTAAACACAATGCCGCAGTGCGTCACTTCGAATTTCTATCGGCAAAATGCGGGTTTTTCCACATTTTCCACATCCCCATCGATACTATTACTACCCTTACTGCAATCTACGATCGCTTTCAACTTGATCGATCGACTGTGCTAACGTTCGGCTCCAGGAATTGGCGATGCTTGACAGAAACGAAGCCTGGAAGCTGCTCTGCGAATACACCGAGAGCGATAGCCTGCGCAAACACGCGCTCGCCGTTGAGGCATGTGTGCGGGCGTACGCCAACAAGCTGGGCGCGGACCAGGAGCTTTGGGGGCTGACCGGCCTACTTCACGATTTTGACTACGAACGTTGGCCAAACGCTTCTCATCATCCCACCCAAGAGCACCCATACGCCGGGACGCTGATCCTGCGTGAGCGCGGCTGCCCCGAGGAAATGATCCACGCGATTTTGGGACACGCGAACTATTCGGGAGTCGAGCGTGTGACGCCGCTTGACCATGCCCTGTTTGCCTGCGATGAACTGGCTGGCTTCCTGACGGCCTGTGCGCTGGTGAAGCCGACCAAAAGCATCCACGACCTCGAACCGGCTTCGGTGAAAAAGAAGCTCAAGGACAAGGCGTTCGCCCGCGGCGTAAGCCGGGATGATGTCTACAAGGGAGCCGAAGAATTGGGAATTCCTCTCGAAGACCATATAGCGTTTTGCATTGCTGCTCTGCGCCCGGTGGCTGAGTCGCTTGGATTGGCGGGGACGGCATCGGCCGCATCGCTCTGAATTCTTTCTAGTAATCTGCTGGCCTTGGTCGCGGATTTGCCTTGGGGTGTTATTCTCTCGAAGGACCGAATGGTGTGGCGCTCTCGGCGGTCCGGTTATCCCACGGTCGGATCAACAATCCATCGGAAAGAGGTCGATTCGTGGCGAAGCGTCCGAAGATTCGTCGCAAGGCAGCCGTACCGAAAGCCAAGAAAGAAGCCACTTTCGCGCCGAACGAACCGCGGAAACAGTGGAAGGTTGCCCTGATCGGTTATGGCACGGTGGGCCGATCGGTCGCCAAGATCCTGCATGAGGACACCGACGGTCCTTTCAGGCTCACCCATATCTTCAACCGTAATATTGCGCGCAAGCAAGCCCCGGGTCTTTCGCCCGACATTGTTTGGACAGAGAACATCGAAGACGTGCTCAAGTCCGACGCCGACATTGTAATCGAGGTGATCGGCGGACTCGCTCCGGCGGGCGATTGGATCGACCGCGCACTGCGTTCGGGCAAGTCCGTGGTGACCGCCAACAAACAGTTGATCTGCCGCCGTGGCGCCGAATTGATGAAAACGGCGCGTGAAGCGCGTCGTCGTCTGGAGTTCGGCGCGTCGGTTGCCGGCGGGATTCCGGCGATTAACGGCATTCAGGACGGGCTGGCGGGCGACCAGCTCTTTAAAATCGCCGGCATTCTTAACGGAACTTGTAACTTCATACTCACGAAGATGGATTCCTCGGGGGCTACGTTCGAGGAAGCTCTGAAAGAGGCGCAGGAGCTCGGCTACGCGGAAGCCGATCCGACGGCCGATGTCGAGGGATACGACGCGCGCGCCAAACTCGTCATCCTCGCGCAGGCCGGTCTGCGAGTCGACGTGCGGGACGAACAAGTGCTGACGCGGTCGATTTCGACGATTCAGGCCGTCGATTTTCTTTACGCCGGCGAGCTCGACTGCACCATCCGCCAGCTTTCGCTTGCGCAGAAGGATACCTCGAGCGGCCTGCGCCTGTTTGCCGCCGTTCAGCCGGCGGTGATTCCTCTGACGTCTCTGATGGCACACGTGCAAGGCAGCCAGAACTTGGTGATGGCAACCGGCAAGTACGCCGGGCGAATGATTTTTTCCGGCTATGGCGCCGGTGGTGACCCCACGGCCGTCGCCGTCGTTTCCGACCTATATGCCATTGCGCGGACGGCGGGCGCGCCCTGGTCGACGTTGCCGCCCGTGCCTGAGATTCCGCTCACGGTGAATGGCGACTTCGTGGTGCCGCACTATTTGCGGTTCGTGGTGCGCGACCGCCCGGGAATTCTCGCCGAGATTGCGGCTGTGCTGGCAAAGTATCGGATCGGCATCGATGCCGTGTTGCAGAAGCCGGGCTTCCCCGAATCAGCGCTCTCGTTTGTGATGACGCTTGAGGCTTGCGACAGCGCCGTGCTGCGGCGATCGCTCGCCGAGATTGCCGAACTCGATTTCCACGTTGAGCCGCCGCTATGCCTGCCGATCTACGCGGACTAGTTCTCCCGGAGTGCCAGGTGCGAAGGGCATGGCTAGACGAATCGAAGTAAAAAAATCAACCGACGGCGAGTTCGACGTGCGTGTGATCGAAGGCAAGAGCGAGTCTTCGCATCGCGTGACGCTCAAGGAAGCCGATTACACGCGGCTTGCCGAAGGAAAATTGCCGCGCGAAGAGTTGATCCGGCGATCGTTTGAGTTCTTGCTCGAACACGAATCGAAGGAATCGATCCTCGCCAGCTTCGACCTGACCGTGATCTCGCGCTACTTCCCGCAATATGAGCGTGAGATCAACGAGCGCCTTTCGGACCGCTGAATCTCGAAGTTTCCTGACTGCAAATACAAAAATCTACCGAACCGAATACTCGTATTTGTGTATGGCCCCTTAGCGCTTTCCACGCTTCAATACATGAGCAAGCGGACGCGCCGCGTAGCTGCCACGAGGGAGAAATTCAATGCGATTCGGGCCCTTCTTATTGATCACGATTCTGCTGATGATCCTCTGGATCAGCGGCTTTTTGATGTTTCATGTTGCCGGCGCGGTGCTGCACCTCGTACTTCTCTTCGCGCTGATTTCTCTGGTTGTCCACCTTTTCAGCGGCAAGCGCACTGCTTGATCGCCTAGCGGCGCTCAGTGAGACGCGGGCGTTTGCGAATCGTCTGCGCGTTTCGCGTACTGGAAGCTGTCCCCGTTTTGAATCATCAGACCGTTGATTTGGTGCTTTGAGTCACGCGTGAACGTGACGCGGGACGCGTTGCCGGTCCATTCGGCTACGAACGAATCCTCGTTGATGGGCACGAGCAAGGGAGTGGGCATCGGAGCGAGATTTCCGACCGCTACAGACGGCGCCGTCGGCCCGCCCGCACCGCCGCGACCACGCCCGCCGGTGAATTCCCTCCGCGTCATCAAACCGTTCCCGGAAACTTCCACGATGATGCTCGAATTTGCGTCGAACTGATAGGTCCCCGCGTACGACGCAAGTTGTGTGGCATCGATCGGGATGGGAACGTCGGATGTGTAATGCAAAGCCGGCTCAGGATCGGGCAGTTCGCGAATCCAGATGTTGCGGTAGGAGACGCCGCCGTTATGTTCCTGAAGGGTGATCGGGTATTTGTCAGGACCAGGCAGATACGGCGCGCGGTCGTGAAACGCGGTCGGACCGGTCGGTGTGACGTTGTCCTGGATGAGGACACCGTTGAAAAGAACGGTGATTCGCGCGGGCGATGTCAGATGTCCTGCAGAGTCGAAACGCGGACGGCGAAAGATAATATCGTAGGTCTGCCATTCGCCGGACTTGCGGGATGCGGTAACCAGTGGCGGATATTGACCGTAGATTGCGCCGGCGCCGCCGTCGGCATAGGTCTTGTTGCCGTCCATATCGAGCACCTGCACTTCGTAGCTGCTCATCAGCATGACGCCGCTGTTGCCGCGATTTTGATCGGTGCCTGTGTCGGGATTCGGCTCTTTCCATTCGATATGCAACTGGCAATCGCCGAATGCGCGCCGCGTGCGAATATTCCCCGTGCGCGGAACTTCCTGCATGGCGCCGTCGCCCAGCTTCCACTTTGGTTCGTTGCCGTCGACGCCGGCCCACGCGGACAAGTCTTTGCCGTCAAAAAGGACGATCGCGTCCGAGGGAGCGGCGCCCGGCTCGGCGCCGGGAGTCACGATCGTCGGCGTGGGACGATTCACGTCATTGGGCAGCCATTTTTCGTTTTGAGAAAATGCAGCAGACGCACCGAACAAGATTACGCAAAGGAAAGCGGACGATCTGAAACTCATTTTTCCCCCCAGCATCACAAACGCCGTGAATATAGCATTCGGGCGGAGAGAGTCAATCGTGCGAGTTTTCGGCGCGGTTCTCGATTGTTTCCCTCCTTTACGTTTCTCGGCGCCGTGGTAGAATCCAGCCCCCTATGCAGAAGGTCGGAGTGCTTTTGGGCGGCGCGGTGCGGCAAATGAAAAAACCCGAAGCAACCATCGCTTGGGTCGCAAGCGCCTGGCCGACCATTGTCGGGAAGATGCTTGCGGCGCACACCCGTCCGCTCCGGTGTGAAGACGGGTGCCTGGAAATCGGCGCCGACCACAAAGATTGGAAGAGCCAGCTCGAGCCGATGAAGAGCGAGTTCTGCGAGCGGATCAATCAGGCTTGGGGTGGGAAGCTCGTGCGCGAAGTGAAATTCGTAGCCACGCCGAAAAGCTTTGAGAAAGCGACTGACGGCAGCAAGCCCGGGCCGAAACGGGCGATGCGCGAGATGGACAACGAACACCTGCCTTTTATTCGGCGCAAGAAGTAGATCGCTCCCCGGCAAACCGAGGAATATTCCAAGTATTCTCGGTCGAACCCGGAAGTTCAGTGCGTCGCGAGCGCGGCATTGGCGGCGGTCGCCGCCTGGGATTTCTGCAGGACTTGGTCGAGCATGGCAGGGATTTCAAAGACGGCGCGATTGTTGAGGGCGGCGGCGTTCGCCCGATAGCGTGCCAGCGTGTCGGGCCGAATCAGTTGACCGACGGCCTCCTGGATGACGCGGAAATTCTGCAAGACAACGCCGACTTCCTTTTCGAGCACCCAGTCTGCGTTGTAACGCTCCTGCGGGAGCGTCCACGAATTGCATTCCACGATTACCGGAAGCTTCATCGCAAGCGCTTCGCTCACGCTGCCCGGGCCCGGCTTCCCAATGAAAAAATCGGCAAGCTGCATGTAATAGTTCACGCGCTTGGTAAATCCTTCGACCAAAACCGGCATGCGCCATTTGCGTTCACCGAGAGCGGCGGCGAGTTTTTCGTTCTTCCCGCAGATGAGGATCAATTGCAGGTCAAGTGACGAGCCGTCCAGACGCTTGGCGATGTCGAGCATGACTTTCGAGCCATGTCCCCCGAACAGGACCAGACCCGTCGTCAGATCGGGGTGCAAACCAAGGGCTTTGCGCTCTCGGGCGCGATCGGCAACGGGCGGTTCATAAAAGCGCGGGTGAAGGATCATTCCGGAGGCCCGGAAAATTTCGTCATCCGTGTGCCCCGCGGCTTTCGCTTGAGCGACGGCACGGTCTGATCCACAGACCAGATATTGAGGTTGACGCTCGATCCAGAAATGGGGCGGGTAGTCGGCGATATCGGTCAGGATCGTGACGAACGGTTTACCCGGGTAGGCGCGGTTTAGGCTCTCAAAAATTGCCCGGTTAAAATGTGGAACGAAAGACACGACCAGATCGGGCTGGGTCTGTTTCCAGTGCCCTTCAAAGAGCCGGACGGTCGGCTTATGATAGAGCCGCAACGTGGCCTGCAATACTTTGAGCAGTTGCGCGCTGCCCAGAGTCCAGCCAGTCGCTAACATTTTATTGTAGAAGTCCTGGATCCGGATTCCGGCGTACTTTTTGAGAATATCGAGCTCATCGAGAAGCTCTTGAAGATTTGTAAGCTGCACATTCCAGGGATGTTGTTGCGATTGGATGGCCATCTGGAGGGCGGTGGCCGCTGCCCGATGGCCGCCGCCTGCGTCAAAAAAGCAGAACTCAAGTCGCTGCATCGGCGCCGATTCTTGCAGGAATGGTGCCGATCAAGATTACAGTCGCGTGAATTGTGGAAAACTCTGTGACTAAAAATGTAACTCCCTGCGTTTTCAGAACTTTAGCGGGGATGTCATATGCCTGTAACAGCAAACGACTACTCTGATTGTCGTGAAGTGCGATATGCACGTCCACTCTTACTACTCGGGACAGTGCACTACCCCTTTCGTCAAGAAATTCTGCCGGGAGAGCTATAGCGACCCGGACCAGGTATACGAAACACTCGGCCGACGTGGCATGAACCTGTTCACTTTGACCGACCACGACTGCATCGAGGGGTCAGAGCGCCTGCGCCGCCATCCCGACTTTTTCCTGAGCGAAGAGCTGACCTGCCGGATGCCCAGCGGTACCGAGGTCCACGTCGGAGTATATGACTTCCATGAGCGCCAGCACGAACAGCTCCAGCGCAGGAAAAACGATATCGTCTCGCTCCTTATGTATTTGACCGAGCGACGGATCTTTTTCAGCATCAATCACGTATTCTCCAGTTTGACGGGGCCGCGGGAATTCGACGACTTCGCCTGGTTCGAGCAGTACTTCCCGGCGATCGAGGTCCATAACAGCCATATGCTCGAGGCCGCCAATACCAACGCGGCACAGTTGGCCCGCGAGTGGAACAAAATCGGCCTCGGCGGCAGTGACGCCCACGCGATGCACTCGGTGGGTTTGGCCTATACCGAGGTCCCGGGCGCGAGGAATAAGGAAGAGTTCTTTGCCGGACTGCGCAACCGAATGGGGCGCGTCGCCGGCCGATCCGGCAGCTTCGCGCGGCTGACGCGCGATGTGCTCTCCATCACCGGCGCGATGATGCGCGAAAAGTGGTGGACGATGTTGCTCTCGCCAATCGGCGTGTTTATTCCCGTGGCGACCGCGCTGAATTATTACGAGGAGGATGTGTTCGCCCGTCGCTGGGCGGCAAAGATCCTGGCTCAACCCGAAACACGCAGACGCTGCTGCTGGGTCGCGTTGCCGCAAGCGGTGGCCGAGGAGGGCGTATGACGGTGAGAAAGGCAGTCTGGAACCAGATCCAGATGAACGATCATCGGCTGATGCGCCGGGTGCACCGTTGGCGTGCGCCGCGGTGGTTCCGCATCCTGATGATTACAATGACGCGTGGCGGCGATGGATGGCTGTGGTACGCGATCGGGATCATCCTGGTGTTTTTCGGCGGCGACAACCGCTTCCCGGCAATCGGAGCGGGAGCGAGCGCCGCGGTTGCGGGCATATTTATATTCCGCGCGCTGAAGCACTCCAGCCGCCGCAAGCGTCCCTGCGAAATCGAGCCGCACTGCTGGGCTTCGATTCTGCCTCCCGACAAATATTCGTTTCCTTCCGGGCATTCCATCACCGCGTTTGCGGTGGCAACGGCGCTCGGAATGTTTTATCCGCAACTGTTGATCTGCCTGCTGACCGCGGCGGTGTTGATCGCGGCTTCGCGCATTATATTGGGAATGCACTTCCTCAGTGACGTGCTTGCCGGAATCGGGATCGGCATCCTGCTCGGTATGACCAGCTCGCATTTCTTCGCGATGCTCTAAAAAATTAGGCAGAAAAAAAGGCCGGGAGGAACGCCCCCGGCCTTTGCATTTTGGCTCCGACTCCGATTAGGACGCAGCTGCTATGTCGGAGACGTGAATCGTCTTGGTTTTCGCGTCAAGCGTGCCGGTGATCTTGACCTTGTCGCCAGCAAACGCTTCGGGTTTCTTCTGATCGTCGAGCTGGTAGGTGGTCTTGGTGGCGCCATCATACAGCACGAATTTGCTGCCACTCTTCACGCAAGCAAGAGTGCACGCTTTCGAGCCGCCCATGGACGGGTTGTGCGCACCACCCTTTGCGCAAGCGCTATCCATGATATCGCCCGTGAACGTCTTGGGCGCATCCTGCGGAGCTGCGAAACTTGCCCCCACGAACATCGCCACTGCCGCAAGACAGACTGCCAGATTCTTCTTCATGCGCTTCTCCCTTCGTCATGTTGAGTAGTTCGATTGCCCTCGAGGACGCCCCCAATCGTTCCGGCGAGGATCGATCATAGGTTGCATGTGGACGGCGCAAAATCGGCCGTATGGGTGACTGCCTCAGGATTTTCCGCTGCTGGGATGCGGCGCCGAAGAGGCGGGTTCCGGCTCAGGCTTATTATGCAGCAACTCGACGATGGCGCGATAGATTTTCGCGCGAAGATCATAGCGTTCATTGGCGCGCGTGATGTAGCGGACCGAGACGGTAACGCCGGCCCCGGCGGGCCGAATGCTCATGGCCGGAACCGCGGAGAAAGTCTTCTTTACGTAGAACGGCGCAACGCGATCCCATTCGCCCTCGGCAAGGCGCACGTTTTCGGTTGTGAGATCCGCCACAATTTTCTGGACAGCTTCCGCTCTTGCGTAGGGCTCCTCGTCGGTGATCTGGACCTCGATCTCGTCCCACATCCATTGCCCGGTGGTTGAGAAATTGAAGAAGTGGCCTTGGATGGCGTAGTTGTTCATGAACGAGACGCGACGGCCGGTAGGATGGCCGGCGTCGGCGCCGCTGCCAGTTTCCAGCAGCACCGTGTGGAACACGCTTACGTCGACCACTTCGCCGCTCACGCCGTTGATTTCGACCCAATCGCCGGGGCGGATCCCATTGCGCCCCATAAGAATGAACCAGCCGAAGAAGCCCAAGATGAAGTCCTGCATCGCAACGGTAAAGCCCGCGGTCGTCAGAGCAAGGAACGTGGTCAGGTTCGTAGGCACGCCGAAAACAACAAGCAAGATCGCAACGAACGCCGCGGCCTCGACCACGAAGATCGTCATCACGCGGAACGTGTGCATCTGCCGGCGCTCGAACGCGACACGCGCAAACGCCCGCTGAATCGCGAGATTTGCTGCCCATGCCGCCATGGCGATGATCATGATCCACAGGAACGCGACGAGAATCTCGTGAATGAATGCTTTCTCGCGCATGCCTACGAACGCCGCCCAGTTCATGTAAACCGACGCGAGCTGCTCTTCGGTTTCCATGCGCTTGGCGATCGCGGCCGCCTCTTTTTGGTCGCCGCTCATGCGCTGAAGCATGGACATGCCGTCGGCTGACGCAGAGCTGGAATTCGTCCTTGCTTCCTCCATCTCCTTTTGCATCGCCTCGTGCGATTGCTGCAGAGAGGCGCCGCGCTCTTCGGCTTCCTGTTGCGCCTGCAGGATCTGCTTTTCTTTCGAGCGCAGCGAAATCAAGGCGCGCGATTCGGCAAGAACGTTGTGTGCCGTTGTGCTTTCCGGGGAGCTGACGTTGGCGGCGAGGTCGTTGTTGCTCTTTTCAGCGTGCGCCTCGGAAGCGTTGTGCTGATCGAGGAGCTGCTGAATCGTCGCCTGCTTGTCCCCCCCGGCACGAATCAACTGCTGCTGCAAGTCCTGAACGTCGTCCTGATCAAGCGAAAGTTGCGTTTGAAATATGGCCAGCGCGGACTGGATGCGAGCCGTGTCTGTGGCAGAAGCGCCCTTCAATTGCTCGTTGAGGCCCGAGACCAGAGCTTGATCGGAGGCTTCGGTCGTTTGGGCTGTTTTCAGGCGATCGGAAAGCGACCTGATCTCCGGCGTCATCGGCGCGGGATTGTCTTCGGCCTGCTGGGTGGCGATCGAGAAGCCGAGATCGACCGAATAGTCGCCCAAGCGAAGCGATTCCTGCGCTTCTTCGCGTTCGTGGTGAGTGACCGCCAGCGGCGCGAGATTTTGCGCGGTGTCGAGGGCGGTGGTATCGACCAGAGCCGTTGCGGCGCGCTGGCTGGCCTGCTGCGACGCACGGAAGCGGTCGCGATAATTCGCCCAGTCGCGCGTGAAGAGCACGGCCGCGATAGCCAGAAGTGTAAGCACGGAGAGAACGATCAGCGTCGCTTTTTCGTATCGTTTCATTTGAAGTGCGGCTGGTAGGTCAATTCTAATATGGCGATTGCTGTCGCCAAGCGAAAATTGCGATTAAGCCAAGAGGCAGGAACTCTTCGCTTGCAGGGCGAGAGCGTTGCTTGACGGCTGTCCTCTGCCGAGCGGACAATCTGCTGCGCGTTACTGCCGATGGCAAAGACAAACAAACTTTGGACGACGTTGGAGGAGCGGCTCGCGGCCGGCAAGGCCTTGCGCGAAAAGGCGCCGCGCGGCTCGCATGCGCAGTGGAAACCCGCCCCGGGAAGGCCCGACCCGGTTCGGTTGATTGAAAAGACCGATCACGGGCGCGTGGCCGAGCTTTTGCCAATTCGCTACGGACGCATGCGGCAATCGCCGTTTGCGTTCTACCGCGGCACGGCGGCACTGATGGCGCTCGATCTTTCGACCACGCCGAAAAGTTCGCTCCGCGTGCAGGCGTGCGGCGATTGCCACGTGGCGAATTTCGGCGGTTACGGCAGCCCGGAGCGAAGGCTCGTCTTCGACATCAACGACTTCGACGAGACGTTGCACGCCCCCTGGGAATGGGATGTGAAGCGACTGGCTGCCAGTATCGTGCTCGCCGGACGCGAGCTCAGTTGCGGCGACCGACAGTGCGATGACTCAGTGCTCTCGGCCGTGTCGGCCTACCGCGTACACATGCGCGATTATGCAAAGATGCCGGCGCTCGACGCCTGGTATTCGCAACTCGATGCCAAGCTGCTTGTTGAAAACGCGAGGAGCGCGTCTTCCAGAAAGGATTGGGTGCGGCTCGAGAAAGACGCCTACCAGCAAACGTCGGAGCACATTTTCCCGCGGCTCACAAACATGGAGCACGGCGTGCCCCGGTTTACCGACCGCCCGCCCCTGGTCTATCACCCGCGCGAGATGGCGCGGATCGGAAAGCATGTCCGCGAAATGTTTGAGCGCTACCGGCGGACTCTGCCCGAAGAGAAGCGTGTGATCCTTGATCGGTACAAAATCGCAGACATTGCTCGCAAAGTCGTCGGCGTGGGCAGCGTAGGAACGCGATGCGACGTCGCGCTATTGATGGCTGGGCCGACCGATCCCCTCCTGCTGCAAGTCAAAGAAGCGCGCGCGTCGGTGCTTGAGCCCTACGCCGGCAAGAGCCGCTATGAAAATCATGGCGAGCGGGTGGTGACCGGGCAGCGCATGCTACAAACGGCGAGCGATGTCTTCCTCGGCTGGACGCGTGATGATGACGGCCACGATTATTATTTCCGGCAACTCCGCGACATGCGGATGAAGATCGATATCGCGGCCATGTCGCGGCGGGAGTTTTTTGAATACGTCGAATTCTGCGGATGGGCGCTGGCCCGCGCTCATGCTCGAACCGGGGATGCGGCGCAGATTGCCGGTTATCTGGGAACGAGCAGTCGTTTTGACCAGGCCATAGCAAAGTTCGCGGCGGCTTACGCCGAACAGACCGAGCGCGATTACGCGTTGTTTGCGAAAGCGCTGCGCGCAAAGAAGCTGCCCGCGCGGGCCACGACGGCCTAGACGTTCGCCTACAGGTCGAGCGGCAGCGGGTTCTTGCCAGTGATGAGGCGCGCCGAACGGCCCCAGGTGATATAGAGCCACGCCCACTGCATTGCAACGAGCAAGCGGTTCTGGAATTCCACGATGTAAAGCAAGTGAATGAAAATCCACAGCAGCCACGCGAGCAAACCTGAGAATCCGACTTTATTGAGATCGGCGACCGCCTTGGCCCGCCCGATCACCGCAAGATTTCCCTTGTCGAAATAGTGGAAGGGTTTCATGGTTTGGCCGCTCAAGCGCGCGCGAATCGCTTTGGCGACATAGTGCCCCTGCTGAATCGCCGGTTGCGCGACGCCGGGGAGCGGCTTGCCGGTCTGGTGGCTGAAATTCGCAAGGTCACCAATCACGAAAATATCCGGATGACCTGGCACGGTCATATCCGGGGCGACGATGACGCGGCCCGCACGATCGACCGGTGCGCCTGCATCGCTAGCGAGAAATTTGCCGAGGGGAGACGCCAGCACGCCCGCGGCCCAAAGGATCGTGCGGGTCGCATACGTTTCCGAGCGATCGCCTTCGCGAACCGTGACGCCCCCTGCGTGAATGTCGGTAACCATTCCACCGGTGCGCACGGTGACGGTCAGCCGTTGCAACATTTTCTTCGCTGCTTCGGAGAGATTGGGGGGGTACGTCGGCAGGATGCGGTCGGTTCCTTCCACAAGAATGATCTGTGCGCTGGCCGGATCGATGTGGCGAAAATCGTGGCGCAAGCTATCGACGGCAATTTCAGCGAGTGCGCCGGCGAGTTCGGCGCCGGTCGGTCCGCCGCCAACGATCACGAACGTGAGCCACTCTTTGATCTTCGCGGGATCGGTTTCGCGTTCGGCAGCTTCGAAAGCGAGCAAAATTCTGCGACGCATGTCGGTCGCGTCTTCGATCGTTTTCAGGCCGGGAGCGTATTGCTCCCACTCATCATGGCCGAAATACTGGTGACTTGAGCCCGTGGCGACGATCAGAGTGTCGTAGTCGATCGATCCGTCACTCAGAATAACGCGTTTGCTCGCGACGTCGATGCGTGTGGCTTCGGCCAGCAAAACGCGTGCGTTTTTTTGTTTGCGAAGAATGTTCCGTAGCGGCGAGGCGATGTTGCCGGGAGAAAGAGTGCCCGTGGCAACCTGATAGAGAAGCGGCTGAAAAAGGTGATAGTTGCAGCGGTCAATCAGCGTCACTTGAACGGGCGCGCGCTTCAGACCGAGAACCGCGCCCAGCCCGCCGAACCCGCCGCCCAGAACTACGACACGATGTCGGTCCGCCACTTGTGGCGCCTCCTGATTGAGTTCTCTCGGGCTCACTTGTGGGATGCTGCGCGTGAGGCTTCGGATTCAGTGTTTTCGGCGAGCCGCAAGGGCTACTTTTCACGGCGCGATTTTTTGGCTGGTTCTTGCGGACGCTCGAAACGATAGCCAAGCCACGGCTCGGTAAGGATGTAGCGCGGGTGGCTCGGATCGGGTTCGACTTTTTTGCGCAGCTGATTGATGAAAACGCGCAGGTATTCTGTTTCTTCTCCGTAGTCCGGCCCCCAAACAGCTTGCAGCAATCGGCGATGCGGCAGCGCTTTGCCCTGATTGGCGACCAGATGGCGCAGCAGCTCAAACTCCTTGGGCGTCAGGCGAACGTTGTTGCCGTGGACGGTTACGGCGCGCTTTGCAAAGTCGATCTTCAGCTCAGGGGTCTCGAACGTAGGCAGCGCTTCGGCCGAGGAGGAACGCCGTAACGCCGCCCGGATGCGCGCCATCAATTCTTCCGAGCCGAAGGGCTTCACGACATAATCGTCGGCGCCAGCATCGAGCGCCTGTACCTTGTCATGCTCGGTGTTGTGAACCGTGAGCATGATGATCGGGACATCGCTTGACGCTCGAATTTCGCGACACGTTTCGAGGCCGGAGATGCCTGGCAAATTCAAATCGAGCAGAACAAGATCGACCCGCTCGCGGCGAACGACTTCGAGGGCCTCTTCGCCGCTTTTCGCTTCGAGGATTGTGTATCCCTGCGCGCTCAGCGTGGTCCGCAACACGCGGCGAATCTGCGGCTCGTCGTCGACGGCTAAAATCGTGGCGGAAATCATGCAGCGGTCGCCTTGGTGCGGTCGATCGGCAAAGTGAAGGTGAACACCGAACCCTGCCCGAGCTGGCTGGTGAGAGTCATCGTGCCGCCGTGCGCTTCGACGATTGCCTTGGCGATGGGCAAACCCATGCCGGTGCCTTCGATGGCGTAGCGCTGATCCTTGCCGCGATAAAACTTCTGGAAAATAAGCGCCTGCTCCAGACTGTCGATGCCGGCGCCGCGGTCTGCCACGCTGATTGCCACAAAATCGCCGCTGCGTTCGGCGCTAATGACGATTGGATTCCCGGCAGGCGAATAGCGATTCGCATTATCGATCAAATGGACGAGCGCTTCGCGGGCGCGCGCCACGTCCGCCATCACGCGGGGCAGGCCCGGCGTCACGCGAATCTCCACTTGGCGCTGGCTGAGAAATTTCTTGCACTGCTCGAGGGCGCTGGCGATTACGTCTTCGACGTCGCGCGATTCGCGACGCAATTCGACTTCGCCCGCATCCAGACTTGCCATTTCCCCGGCTTCGCCGACCAGGCGGTTCAGGCGGTCGCTCTCTTCGTTGATGATGGTGAGCAGCTCATGCTTCTGGTCTTCGTTGAGCGAATGCTGCGAAAGAAGATTCGTCACCGAGGCTTTGATCGAGGTGAGCGGCGTACGCAGCGCGTGCGTGACGGCGTCGAGCAGCGCCGTGCGCAATTGCTCGCCTTCGCGCGCGGCTTCGTTTTGACCGAGCTGCTCGACGGCGCGGGCGCGTTCCATGGCGATGGCGATCAGCGTGGACACGGCCTCGAGCGTCTCGCTCGAAAGCGGCTTTCCGGAAATTCCAAGACTTCCGATCGGGCGGAGCCCCAGGCGCACGGCAATGAAGCAAAGGCCGTGGGTTGAATCGAACATCGGCTCATCGCGCGTCATCATATTTTTCAGCGTGTCGATATCAAGCAGCGGAATCGCTGGACCGGAGCGATAGAGTTTCTGCTTTTCCGCGAGATACATCGCCGCCGCACCAACTTCGAAGGAATTGACGATCTGGGCGGGAATGCGATTGAGCAGCTCCATGACGTTACCGGCTTCGAGCAAGCTGCGGCTGAAGCCATACAGTTTTTCGATTTCCCGGCGACGCGCCGAAGCGGCCTCTGCCTGCAGCCGGGCACGATTGGATAGCTGGCTCGCCAGGACCGAGACCAGCAAAAACGCGGCCAAGGCGACCCAATTTTGCGGATCGGCTACGGTGAGTTTGCCAACAGGCGGCAGGAAGAAATAATTGAAGAGCACCATGGCGACGAACGACATCGTCACCGAGATCCACATTCCCCAGATTGTGGAGATCACCAGGATCGCAAGAACGTAGGTGAGCGCAACGGTGGTCGCGTTGACGACCAGTAGTCTCCGGCAGATGAACGTGATCAGCAGGATGAAGCACAAAGACGCCGCAAACTGCAGAATGCGGGCAACAAGAGGCGTGCGCACGGGGACATTCTATCGCAGCCTTTGCCTTTCCGACGCAACCAGACGAAAATAGGCCATGCCGAAAACGCCAGAGGAATGGCTGGCGGCTACCCAGCCGCAACAGAAAGCCAAAGGCTCGCTAAAACTGTTTCTCGGCTACGCCCCGGGGGTCGGCAAAACCTTCGCAATGCTTGGCGAAGCGATCCGCCGGCACGGCCGCGGCGAAGATGTCGTGATCGGTATCGTCGAAAGCCACGGCCGCAAGGGCACGGCCGAACTCTCGCAACAACTCGAAGCGGTTCCGCGCAAGAAACTCGACTACAAAGGCACGCTCTTCGAGGAAATGGATATCGACGCGATCCTGGCCCGCAAACCGGCGGTCGCGCTGGTCGACGAGCTCGCGCACACCAACATCGCCGGGAGCAAACATCGCAAGCGTTACGAAGATGTGCTCGAGCTGCTCGACGCGAAGATTGACGTGATCACCACCGTAAACGTGCAGCACATCGAAAGCGTCGCACCCACGGTGCAGGCGATCACCGGCGTCACGATTCGCGAGACAGTGCCCGACTGGGTGATGCGTCTTGCGGACGAGACCGTGATGGTTGACCTGACGCCCGAGGCGCTCCATAACCGCATGCGCCGCGGCGACATTTACGGCCGGGAAAAAATCGAGCAGTCGCTTCGAAACTTTTTTCGCACCGGCAATTTGATCGCCCTGCGCGAGCTTGCGCTGCGGCAAGTGGCTGAACAAGTCGACCGCAGCCTTTCGAACTATCTGGAAGAAAAGGACATTCAGCAGAACTGGGGTGTACGCGAGCGAATCGCCGTCTGCATCAGCACCAATCCGCGCGCGCAGTATCTGGTGGCTCGCGCGGCGCGCATGGCCCGCCGCATGGACGCCGAGCTGTACGCGCTGCACGTCGAATCAAAAGGCCAGATGAACGCGCGCGACGAGAAATCCCTTGAAGCCAACATGCAATTTGCCGAAAGCCTCGGCGCGAAAGCCGTGCGCGTGAGGGGCAAAAGCGTGGCGGCGGGCGCGGCGCTTTTCGTGCGTGAAAAACACGTGACGCAGGTGATTTTCGGCCGATCCGCGCTCGAGGGCTGGCGCAGCCTTCTCTACATGGGTGCCATCAACCGGTTTCTCGCCGATGCCCCGGCCGTCGATGTGCACATCGTGACGCAGGACTCGGGCGAATAGGTCCCCGCCATCTGGGCTTGCGCACCTACAGGTTTTTCCTGTGTGCAACTCAAGTGTTTTCCTGGCGATTTTGCCGCCTCAACCTAACTTCCATTTACGTCCAAAAGTTGTAGTTTCAATTTTGGAGGTCGCCACATGAATAAGTACTTCGGAATCTTGTTCGTATCACTTCTTCTGAGCATTCCAACTCTTGCGCAAGATCGTGGCCACGGCGAAGGCGCGCCGCACACCGCGCCCTCCCATCCGGCTCCTGCTCGCGGGCCCGAACGCTTTCACGGCACGCCTCACACGGGCCCCGAGCCCAGGGATTTTCGCGATCAACCCGGGCATCCCAACGCTCCTCACGTTGAAGCGGACGGCAGATGGGTCGGCCATGACACCGGCCGCAACGACGCCCACTACCATATCGATCATCCATGGGCGCATGGACATTTCACCGCAGGTTTTGGACCGGGTCACGTCTGGCACCTGGAAGGCGGCGGACCGTCGCGATTCTGGTTTAGCGGCTTTTATTTCGGCGTGGCGGCTTATGACGTTCAATACTGCGGTGACTGGGATTGGACTTCCGACGACGTCGTGATCTACGAGGATCCGGATCATGCCGGATTCTATCTGGCATACAACGAACGGCTTGGAACCTACGTGCACGTCGAGTTTCTGGGCTAAGCCGCAGGTTTGGGGTCAGGAAGCAGGGGCGGCCGCTAGAACCGCCCCTGTGAATTTCATTTTGTGCGCTGCTGGTCGATTTGGGTCTGGACGTACTGACGAAATTCGCTCGGATGGGCGATTCGCCTGAAGGGCTCCGGTGTGCCGCCCGTGCCGTGAATCAGGACCGTCCCGTAGCCGAGCATTCGACCCCAGACAGACTCTTCGACGCCAATGCTTTCGACTTTCGGCAGCATGATTTCAAGTGACCGGCGCGCGGCCATGCCGGTCTTGATGATCACGCGGCGGTTGGTGACGGCGATCTCGGTGGCATTGCGCTTCACGATTTGGAAGATCAGGAAAACGATCGCTGCCGCGATGAAGAGCGTGCCCATCTCGATGCGCCCTGCGAAGTTCTGCCAGAAAAAAAACGCAACGCCGGCCGCGATCACCAAAATTCCCAGCACAAAAGGCCAGAACAAGACGCTCCAGTGGACGCCGGTTTCATAGACCAGCGTCTCGTCCTGAATCAGGTTTTTCTCCACGTAGCTCATCAGGTTTCCTTTGCGCCCTCACCGCTCGCTTCGCGAGTATACAGCCGCAGGTTCAACCGAATGAAGGGCGTGACTCGCCGTGCAGGCGTTGCAAACTTCGGGTCGCCCTAATTTCTTATCCCTTCGAAATGTGCTACGCTTTTCTATTGGTGGTGGTTGAAAGCGGCACTCCGTCTAGTGGCGAAGCCCGCAATCGCCCCTTCCCGCACGTCTGACTAGACAGGAACCTGACCAATCATGGCCATGAGCACTCTTGTTCCGCCTGCATCGACCACGCGCAAGCGCGAGGTGCTCGAGCAGGCGGTGATTCGGTTCTGCGGCGACTCCGGCGACGGCATGCAGATCACCGGCAGCCAGTTTACAAACACCGTAGCTCTTTACGGGAACGACCTTGCCACGCTCCCCGATTTCCCCGCCGAAATTCGCGCCCCTGCGGGCACGCTCCCGGGCGTCAGCGGCTTCCAAGTGCACTTCTCTTCAACCGACGTCTATACGCCAGGGGACATGGTCGACGCGCTCATCGCGATGAATCCGGCGGCGCTCAAGATGAATTTGCCGGACCTGAAGAAAAACGGCATTTTGATCGTCAACCTTGACGATTTCGGCGAAGTCGACCTGCGCAAGGCGCAGATGACTTCCAATCCGCTTGAGGACCACACGCTTGATGGCTACCGGCTGTTTCCGGTGGGACTTACGCGCTTGACGCGCGCGGCCTTGAAGGATCTTGGCCTTGACGCAAAGAGCATGGATCGCTGCAAGAACTTCTTTGCGCTGGGCATGTGCTATTGGCTCTACAACCGGTCGATGGAACCCACGCTGAAGTGGATCGAAGGGAAGTTCGGCAAGAAGCCCGAGCTTGTGCGGGCGAACCATCAGGCGATGCAGGCCGGGTACAGCTATTGTGAGGCGACCGAGGCGTTCCAGGTTAATTACGAAATTCCGCCGGCCAAGCTCTCGCCCGGCGTCTATCGCAACATCAGCGGAAACACGGCGCTGGCGATCGGTTTTGTGGCCGCGTCGCAAAAGGCGGGAATTCCGCTCTTTCTTGGCTCGTATCCGATCACGCCCGCTTCCGACATTTTGCACGAGCTTTCGGCCTACAAAGATTTCGGTGTCATCACGTTCCAGGCGGAAGATGAAATTGCCGCGATTACCTCGGCCATCGGCGCTTCGTATGCGGGCGCGCTCGCGCTGACCACGACCTCAGGTCCCGGCATGGCGCTCAAGACCGAAGCGCTCGGGTTGGCGGTTGCCGTCGAATTGCCGCTTGTGATTTGCGATATTCAGCGCGGCGGACCTTCGACCGGCTTGCCCACAAAGACTGAGCAGGCAGACTTGCTGCAGGCTCTGTTTGGACGCAACTCCGAGGCGCCGATTCCGGTGCTCGCACCTTCGAGTCCAGGCGACTGCTTCTGGATCGCCATGGAAGCGAGCCGGATCGCGATCAAATACATGGTCCCGGTGATCGTTCTCTCCGACGGTTATCTGGCGAACGGTGCTGAACCGTGGAAGGTGGCGAACCTTTCCGAGCTGCCGGAAATTCCCGTGAAATTCGAGACCAATCCCGAAGGATTCCGGCCGTACAGGCGCGACCCGAGAACTTTGGCGCGCCCCTGGGCGATTCCCGGTACGCCGGGCCTCGAGCACCGCGTGGGCGGACTCGAAAAGCAGGACGTCACGGGCAACGTGAACTACGAGCCGCTCAATCACGAGCACATGGTTCGCACGCGCGCAGAAAAAGTCGCCGGGATTGTGCAGGATGTGCCGGACGTGGTGCCCGCGGGCGATGCTTCGGGCGATCTGCTGATCGTTTCGTGGGGATCGACGCTCGGTCCGATCACGGCCGCTTTGAAGACAGAGCGCGAACGCGATCACCGCATCGGGCACGTTCATCTGCGTTATCTCAACCCACTGCCGAAGAATCTGGGCGACGTTCTGAAGCGCTACGACAAGGTCCTGGTGCCGGAAATGAACATGGGCCAGCTGCTGATGATCCTGCGGGCGAAATATCTGGTGGACGCGCAGGGTTACAACAAGATTCAAGGCAAGCCTTTCAAGCAGAGCGAACTCGAAAGCAAGATTGAAGAGATTCTCGGCTAGTTTTCAGGATCAGGAGCAAGATATGTCAACGGCAACCTTGCCGGTTTATAACAAGAAAGACTTTCAGACCGACCAGGAAATTCGCTGGTGCCCCGGCTGCGGCGACTACGCGATCCTTTCGGCTGTTCAGTCGGTGTTCGCCGAGCTGGGCATACGGCGTGAAAACTTCGTGATGATCTCCGGGATCGGCTGCTCGAGCCGATTCCCCTATTACATGAACGTGTTCGGGTTTCACACGATTCACGGCCGCGCGCCGGCCATCGCTACCGGATTGAAGATCGCTCGGCCGGACCTGGAAGTCTGGGTCGCGACAGGCGACGGCGATTCTCTTTCGATCGGCGGCAATCACACGATTCACATGCTGCGCCGCAACGTCGGCCTGAAGGTGCTTCTGTTTAACAACCGCATTTACGGCCTGACCAAAGGCCAGTATTCGCCGACGTCTGAAATCGGCAAGAAGACCAAGTCCACTCCTTACGGCACGTCCGACCGGCCATTCAATCCGATCTCGCTCGCGATTGGCGCCGAAGCCACGTTCGTGGCGCGCTCGGTCGACGTCTTCCAGCAACACCTGAAAGACACCTTGAAGAAGGCCGCCGCCCACAAAGGCTCGGCTTACACCGAGATTCTGCAGAACTGTAACATTTTTAACGACGGCGCGTGGAGCGGTCTCACCGAAAAAGACGCGCGCAGCGAACAAATCGTGGTGCTTGAGCACGGCAAGCCGCTGATTTTCGGCAAGAATCGCGACAAAGGTATCCGCATGAACGGCTTTGATCTTGAGGTCGTACAGCTCGGCAACGGCTTCAGCGAAGCGGATCTCCTGGTCCACGACGAGCAGCATCCGCGCCCCGCGTACGCGTTCCTGCTCGCCCACATGGAAGAACGTCCGGGATTCCCTACTCCGATTGGCGTGCTGCGTTCGTGGGAGAACGTTCCGCGCTACGAAGATCTGATCAGCGACCAGATTGCCGAAGTCCAGGCCAAGCGCGGCAAGGGCGATCTGGGCAAACTGCTCCGCGCAGGCGACACCTGGGAAGTGCGCGCGTAAACAGCCCGCAAGTCTGATTTGCCAAGAGGCCGGCTTCCGTAGCCGGCCTCTTTTGTTTTGTAGAACCCCCTCCGCGCCATTTGCGTTTGCGCGGGGCGATATCGATCTTGTCGGCCTACCGGGTTTGCAGGAGAAGAATATCTAGTGAGGCGTGTTCATCGCGAGCGCCGCGCCATTGCCGGATTGCGGCGGCATCTGGGCGAGAGCCGCGTCCCGCGCGGCGGTGAACGCGGCCATTTCGTTGCGAGAGACCGGATCGGCCGTGGGCAGCTTTAGTCGCTCGAAATTCAAAAATTGGCCGCGCTGTTCGATGCGGAAATCAAGATGCGGGCCTGTGGCAAGCCCCGTCATGCCGACCAGCCCGATGCGGTCGCCTTGCGCGACGTGCTGACCGTTGCGCACCAAAATGCGCGAAAGATGCATGTAGTAGGTCACGTAGCCGTTGGAGTGTTGAATTTTGACGAGATTGCCGTCCTCGCCTTTCGGCCCAGCGTAGATCACATGCCCGTCGCCGATCGATTGCACTGGAGTGCCTTGCGGGGCACCGTAGTCGATCCCGAGATGCGGACGATACTCCTTGAGGATCGGATGATACCGGCTGAGACTGAAATGCGAGGTAATCGGCGCGGCAAATTTCAGGGGCGAATGCAGAAACGCGCGCTTCATCGCCTGCCCGCTGGGCTGGAAATACGCAGGCTCGCCAAGATCGTCGCGAAACAGAATCGCCTGATAGGCGCGCCCGCCATTCACGTATTCCGCTGCGAGCACGCGGCCGTAGGTTGAGGGCTCGCCGTCCGACATGACTTTTTTCTCGATCACTACGCGAAATGTGTCCCCCGGGCGCGGGTCCGTATAGAAATCCAGGTCGAACGCAAAAATATCCGCGATGCGCATCGCGAGCTCCGGCTTTTCGCCCGCGTCGATCACCGATTGAAACAGCGAGCCGTGCAAATCGCCGCCAACGCCGACCGTTTCGGTGTGCGAAGGAATCGTTTTGATTTCCGAGCGGAAGTCGTCGCCCTGGGGCGCGATAGAAAGCAGGTGGTCCGAATCGATGCGGTAGCGCACTTCGCGAAGTTCGCCGAGCACAGAGCGGCCGATTGAAACGGCATTGCCCGCGCGCAGGTGGCGCAAATCAAACACCGGCTGCGCCGCAAGAATTATCTGGGCCGTCGTCGCCGGCTCGATTCCGGAATCCTGGAGAAAAGAAGCAAAAGGAACGCGCGCTGGAAGGGTTCGCTGCGAGAAAAGAACCACTGTCTGCTGGATTCGGACGGCGTCGGCGTGCGCCGAAGCGATCTGTGCAGCCAGGTCAGTCTCGGCTGCAAAGCGCTTGTGATAGGAAGCAGCCAGGCACCAGGCAGCCGCGGCAAGAA
>DATMLZ010000087.1:0-18625 GCA_035569955.1 Candidatus Acidiferrum sp. | reverse complement strand
GGAGATGACGCGTTGAGTGTCGTCGTCAAACGCCGCACGAAAAGCTCGGGGCCCGCAATTCGCCGAGTTTCAACCCCGCCGATGACCCCCGACGCTCGCGCCGCGTTCGAACGCGTCACGCTCTCGCGCCGCGGCTTTCTGAAGACTTCCGGCGCTCTGACTGTCGGCTTCTGTCTCTTGGGTGCCGAAGCGAATCTCAAGACCGCGCTCGCGCAATTCGGCATCGGAGGTACGTCCGGCTCTCCGCCGCCCAATCAAGTCGATTCCTGGATTTCAATCGCCGCCGACGGAACGGTCACCGGCTACACCGGCAAGCAGGAACTCGGCCAGGGAATCGTCACCGCGCAAGCGCAACTGGTCGCCGAAGAACTCTGCGTCCCGCTCGCGCGCGTCAGAATTATCGCGGCGGACACGGCCGATACGCCCGACGAGGGTTACACATCGGGCAGCCAATCGCATCCGACGAATTTCAATCACGCAAATCTGGCGCAAGCCGCTGCGACCGCTCGCCAAATGCTCGTTCAGCTTGCCTCGCAAAAACTCGGTGTCTCGGCCGCGCAGCTCAGCGCCCGCGACGGCGCTGTCTTCCTCACAACCAACCCCGCGAAAAAAGTCTCCTACGGTGAATTGATCGGGGGCAAAAAGTTCAGCATCGCGCTCGATCCAAACGCCCCGCGCAAGGCGTTCGCCGAATGGACGATTCTTGGCAAACCCATTCCGCGCGTCGACATTCCTTCGCTCGTTTTCAGCCAATTCGAATTCGTCCACAACGTAAAATTGCCCGGCATGCTTCATGGCAAAGTCGTTCGCCCGCCGGCCGTCGGAGCGACAGTCGTCAGTGTCGACGAAGCTTCCGTCGCAAACATGCCCGGTGTCCTCAAAGTCGTCGTTCACAAGAATTTTGTCGGCGTCGTCGCGCAAAGGCCGTGGCAGGCAATTCAGGCGGCCAGCAGATTGAACATCTCGTGGACCTCCGGCTCGGGCCTGCCCAAGCAGTCCGAATTCTACGAAGCGATCCGCAAGCAAACGCCCGTCCGCGACGCTCTCCTTGTCGATTCCGGTGACGTCGATAAGACGCTCGCTTCCGCTGCGACAGTCGTCAAAGCGACCTACCATCACCCCTTCCAGATGCACGGCTCGATGGGCAGTTCCTGCGCCGTCGCCGACGTTTCAAACGGCAAAGCCACGATTTATTCCGCGACGCAGGGCGCCTGGTTCCTGCGCAGTTCGGCGGCCATGGTTCTCGGCATGGATCCCGAAAACGTCCGCGTAATTTTCACGCGGGGCTCCGGCTGCTATGGCCACAATTGCGCGGACACCGTCTCCTACGATGCCGCTCTTCTTTCGCAAGCCGTCGGCAAACCGGTCCGCGTTCAACTTTCTCGCAAAGACGAAATGGCCTGGGAAAATTACGGCAACGCCTACGTTCTTGACGATCACGCGGGGCTCGATACGCGGGGCAACATCATCGCGTGGCATCACGAGACCTGGTCTCCCGTGCTCGGCAATCGTCCGGGCGGAAGCACACCGGGCAACGTGATCACGGGAATGCTCGCCGGATTCGAGCCTGAGCCGTTCCGCGCACAGTCTCCCGCGCCGCCGCCGCGCAATTTCAACAACGGCAGCAACGCGATCCCCTCCTACGTATCCGGCTGCGTCAACGGCCGCTGCGGAGGCGTCGGCTCGATCAAAAGTGAGCGCGTTCTCACTCACAACATGATTTCGCCGTTCTGGACCGGCCCGCTGCGCTCTCCTTCGCGCCTGCAAAATACGTTCGCGCACGAATGCTTCATGGACGAGATCGCCGCGAAAGTGAAAGCCGATCCGGTCGAATATCGCCTGCGCCATCTTTCAAATCCACGCATCATCGGCGTCTTGAAAGCAGCGGCAAAGGCGGCAAATTGGGAAACGCGCCAGTCGCCCCAGGCGCAAAAAGTCGGCAGCCTCCTTATCGGTCGCGGCGTTTCCTGCGTCGCCTACGAAGGTGACAACGGCTACTCCGCAATGGTGATCGAAGCCGAAGTTGACACCGTTTCCGGGATCGTCTCGGTGAAACGCATCGTCGTTGCCGTCGATTGCGGCCCGATTTCAAACCCTGACGGGCTGCGCAATCAATCCGAAGGAGGCGCGCTCCAGGGCGTCAGCCGCGCGCTGGGCGAAGAAGTCACTTGGGACGACCACAAGGTCACATCGATCGACTGGCGCACCTATCGCAGCTTGCCGCTCGGCTTTGTAATTCCGCAGATCGAAGTCGTTCTCGTCAATCAGCCGAACGAAGCGGCAAACGGCGCGGGCGAACTGGCGATCACGCTTTCCGGCTCAGCCCTTGGCAACGCGATCTTTGACGCGACCGGCGTCCGCATCCGCGAAATCCCGTTCACCCCGGATCGCCTCAAAGTCGCTTTCGAAGCCGCCGCGCCAAGAGCCAAAGCGTGAGTGCCCTGTTCGAATTTCTCGCGCCCTACGCCGAGTTTTCTCGCGTCGGCTTCGTCAACATCCTCGCGTTCCGCCTGCGCTACTTCACCGGCATCATCACGTATTTTCTCAACGTCACGGTCTACTACTTCATCTGGAGCGCAGTCTTTCGTTCCGCGCCCTCGATCGCGGGCTACACGCTTGCGCAGATGATCACCTACGTCAGCGTCGGCTGGATCATTCGTTCGTTTTACTGGAACACGATCGATCAGGAAATGGCGTACGAAGTAATCGAAGGAAAAATCGCTATGGACCTGATCAAGCCCGTCTCGGTCCAATGGATGTGGATGTTTCGCGCGATGGGTGAATCCGCGTTTCGTCTTGGACTGCTCACGCTGCCCGTCGCAGCCGTGGTCGCATTCGTGTTCCCGGTCCAAGGACCTTCATCGCGCGAGAATTTTGCGCTCTTCGTGATTGGCGTCATTGGCAGCTTTTTCCTCATGGGCGCGATCAACTTCATGATCGGCACCTGCGCAATTCCGCTGAAATCAATCCTCGCGCTGATCCGCGCGAAATTCTGGCTCATAGAATTGCTCTCCGGGCTGCTGATTCCGATGGCGTTTTTTCCGGATAAGGCGCGCATCGTACTTGCGTGGCTGCCGTTCGAACACATCGCATACACTCCGTTGCAAATTTATCTCGGAAAGCTCGATCGAGCCCAAGCGCTTCGCGGCCTCGGCATTCAATGGTTCTGGGTCATCTCACTGCTGGTGCTGGCGCACGTCTGGTGGGAACGCTCGGTCCGCAAAATCACGATCCACGGCGGCTAGCGGCGTTCCTTTCCGCAGGTCCGAGCTTCATCTCCGACATACAATTCGCAATACCCGTCGGCTTCAGCCGCTGAGGCACGGTTCGGTGCCTGTTTAATTGAAGACATTCCGGGACTAAGGAACCAGGCTGGACCCTCCGCCGCTGTTGAGAAAGTCCGTAAGATTTTTCGGATCGTAGTGGCTCGCCTGGTTATTCTTGCGCGCTACAGCCGAGCTCGCCGCAGTTTCCTTGTCTCCCTTGCCGATCGGGCGGTTAAAGTTGCCCAAGCCGGTGACGGTGTACCAAACGGTCTGTGAGTTGTAGATTTTTCCAAGCGGATCTGGTCGCGGATTGTTGATACTCTTCATCGCGGCCATGTCGATCTCAAGGCCGCACTGCTTAGCCGTCACTTTGTTGATCATCCACTCCAATGTAATGTCGGAAAGTCTCGAATCGGGGTAACTTCCGCCGACGTTTGAATGAACCCCAGCGAACCAGACTTGCTCAAGAACTTGCCCGGTCCCGGCGGCGTTGACGCTTCGCTGCCACACGGACGGCGCGAAAGGCTTGCGGTGCTCGTCGATTGATAGCGCCTGGTACGCAAAATTCACCGTGCTGCTCAGCGTCATATCGTGGAAGCTCCAGGGCTTGTTGATGAATCTGAGCAGGCCGCCCACCGGAAGACCCAGAGCGCCAACCGTGTCCCACACTCCCATAAACTTTGCGTCGGCCACCCACGAATAGGTTCTGCGAAAGAGCTCCGATTCGACGGCGTCCGGGTGCGACGCGGCGTCGCGGCGCCGGTAGAGAGTGTACGCATCTTCCAGCTTGTGCGCGAATTCCGGTTTCAGCAGACCGCAGTTGCGAATCAAACCAAATGTGCTTCGAACCGTATAAGCGCCGCGGCTGAATCCCAAAAAGAAGAGCTCATCGCCCGGCGCGTACGTCGCCATCAGAAATTGGTAGGCGTCCAGGATCTTCCGTTTGATTCCCCATCCGCAACCGCCTCCGAGCAGACGATCGAAACGTCCAGTGCCCACGCCCTTGTCGTAGAAAACCATCTGCTCGACGCCGTGCGAATCGACCGGAGGTATGCAGCGGGCGAGCTTCGTCACGTTGCTCGCGCACGTCTGTCCGTTGTGCACCTGATCGGGACGATTCCATGTGCCATCGCAGCAAATTACAATCCGCTTCACGCGTTTCCTCCAGGGCGAACGACCTGCGCTCTTGGCAGCCGCAAGACTTGCGACGAGAAATACTGGCGCGCCCGCGTTTATATATTTCGCTGCAAACGAAGGCAAGGGACTTGAGTCTAGTGTTGCTCCAAATGTGCAATGGAAGCCGTCAGGGCCCTGTCTGCGCTAGAATCTCGTTCGAGAACATCCTTGTCCAATCGCGCAGACATTGCAGACGCCACAATCGCACCTCCTGCTCGACGCGACTCACTGTTGGCAGCTGTCCGCCGCCACGTGCTGCTCCTTTGCGACTATTTCGCGCAGTATGCAAAGGCGCGCGTCAGTTATCGCGGCGATTTTTTCGTCAGCCTCGCCACAAGCTTTGCGGCAACGCTTTTTTCCCTCGCGTTTGTGATCGTACTGTTCGAGAAGGTCCCTAGGCTTGCGGACTGGCGCTTCGAAGAGGTCCTTTTCTTGTACGGCTTCTCGCTCATCCCCTACGGTCTTTTCAATATTATTAGCCTGAATCTGTATGATTTCGGAAACACCTACATCATCGAAGGCAAGTTCGATCGCGTTCTCCTGCGTCCCGTGTCTTCAATGTTTCAGATTTTGTTTGAGGCGTTTCGCATCGAGTCGTTGCAGGAAGTTGCCACGGGCGCATTCTGCATCGTCGTTGCAAGTCATCGCCTGCACGTCGCCTGGACGCTGCCAAAAGTGGGGCTATTTGCTTTCTTCGGCGTCTGTGCGGGTCTGATCTATCTTTCGGTGTTCCTGATTCTAACGACAGTCTCGTTCTGGTGGGAAGATCGCATTGGAGTGCATCCACCGGTGTGGAACGTGATCGCCTTCGGACGTTATCCGCTGTCGATCTATAGCGGCGTGGTGCAGTTTTTCCTCTGCTGGATTATTCCTTTCGGCTTAGCATCGTACTACCCGAGCGTTCGTCTGCTCGGCCGGTCCACGACTCCTCAATATGCTCCGTTCGTCCCGGTCGTTGCCGCTGCGTTTTTCTGCGCCGCGGCGTTGCTCTGGTCCTCCGGCACACGGCACTACTCCTCGACCGGCTCCTGACGAAAAATCCTCGCTTCAGATAGCCGCCAAACCGCGCCGTAAATCGGGGTCGTATCCCAGCGGGAACGGCGATTTCCCATCGATAGCGAGAGTACTAGAAGCCGCTGCAACCCAAATGTTTGCCTCACTTCCACTTTTCTGAACGATGGTGAACCGATAACTTCCAGACCGGGTTCACAGCGGCACAACTCCGGAAACATTCCAGCGGTGAATTTCGTAACTATGGATAGCGATGCGCAAACTTGGAATCGCGGTGCTGGGCGCTGTTCTGCTCTGCTTAGTCGGATCGGCCCTCGCCGGACGTTTCATCGGTCCGGGCGTTCTGCATCCGCTTAAAGTGCCGGTGAGCGGATCTCGCCTCGTACGGATTGACGAAATGCTCCAACGCGTCCACGCAGTGCGGGTGGATTTCCCCGTTACGGCGCCGGACGGCGCGGTGCTTCACGGTTGGAGAATTCGTGCCGCCACGCCCAACGGAAGCTGGCTCCTGCTTTTCCACGGAGTTGGTGACAATCGCACAGGCACAGGCGTCTTCGCGGAATTTCTCCTGAGCACCGGCTACAGTGTCGTGATGATGGACTCACGCGCCCATGGGGAAAGCGGAGGGGACTTGGCGACGTACGGATGGAAGGAACGCTACGACACCGCCTCGGTCGTGAACGCACTCGAGTCTTCAGAGAACGTGCGTCACGTTTTTGCGCTGGGCGTATCGATGGGCGCGGCGATCGCGTTGCAATCCGCCGCAGTGGATTCGCGGATTGAAGCCGTTGTCGCAGAGGATCCGCTCGCGAATCTGCGCGAGATCAGCTACGACTATGCGGGCCTTCACCGGTCGCCGCTCCTCGGCAAGACGCTTTTTCGTCCGGCCACGATCGAAGCTCTGCACGCGATGGCCAACGCCGGCCGATTCGATCCCAATCAGGTTTCTCCGGAGGGCGCCGTCGCGCTTCGGGCTTTTCCCGTCCTTCTGATCTGCGGCACCGCAGACCGTACGATTCCCTGCCGCCATGCCCGTATGATCTTCAACGCCGCAGGCGGCCCGAAGGAACTGTGGATCGTCCAGGGAGCGCAACACGCTTCAGCCTACGGCCAATCCCCAGCCGAATACCAGTCGCGTGTTCTGAATTTCTTGAGCAAGTACGCTTCGTAGTCGTTTCTACAGGTGTTCGGTCAGGCAGATTTGAGCGAACGGCACTGCGATTCCTCGATACTGCTGAGGCGCGCGCCGTTTCGCGGCTGGGCGGCAATATTTCTTTCCCGGTTCAAAACGATTACGTCACGGTCCGGAATTTTCCGGTGCGCGGACAAAATTCGGGCACCTGCATTCTTCGAGCATTCCAAATGACATAGCCGTTTCCGTCGTATCCTTCGGGAAAGTGGATACTCGAGTGGCCGGTGGAAAATAGGTACGGCGTAAACCCGGCTAAACCACGTGGGCTCAGCGCGAGTGCATCGCCAGCGAATGCGCGACAAATGGCAAATGCATTGCACTTAATCCCGGCAACTGTTTCTTCCTGGGGTGGGCTGGTATGGACGCAATGCGCCACGACCGGAATCCTAGGGAGCTTGTGGGGGACTCGCGAGCGGGTCCCCCCTTATTTCTCGTTGGGACGAGCGAAACGCTTCTCGACTTGCAATTCCGCATTTCCGCTTCCGCGCAGTTCGTATTGCTTCAATTTGCGATAGAGGGTCGTCTTACCGATGCCCAGCAGGCGCGCGGCCGCCAGCTTGTCTCCGCCCGCCTCGCGCAGCGCACGCAGGATCGCCCGGCGCTCCATTTCTTCGAGCGGCAAAAGTTCACCGCTCTGGGGCATATTTTCCGCCGTGCCGTGCTGCAAATTGGAGGGCAGATCGCCAACGTGCAGAATCGGCCCCGAACTAAGCGCGACGGCGCGCTCGATCGTGTTTTCGAGTTCGCGGACGTTACCGGGCCAGTCGTAGGCCGTGAGATGGACCATCGCGTCCTCCGAGATCGTACGAATGTTGCCTTCCAAGTCCGAAGATTTCTCAAGGAACGCATTCACCAGCACGGGAATGTCGGTCTTGCGCTCGCGCAGGGGAGGTATCTTGATCTGGACCACGTTCAGGCGGAAAAGGAGATCCTGGCGGAATTGGCCGTCGCGGACGGCTGTTTCGAGGTCACGATTCGTCGCGGCGATGACACGAGTCGAAATCGGAATGCGCTCGGTTGAACCAACCGGCTTCACTTCCCGTTCCTGCAATGTATGCAGGAGCTTGGCTTGCAGATCTATCGGAAGATCGCCGATTTCGTCAAGAAAAAGCGTGCCGTTGCGCGCGGCTTCCATCAATCCCTGCTTCGCATGAATTGGTCCGGCGAAAGCGCCCTTCAGGTAGCCTAAAAGCTCGGACTCGATGAGCGTTGGTACAAGAGCCGAGCAATCGACGGCCACGAACGGCCGATTCTGGCGTTCGCCAGAGAAATGGATTGAGCGCGCGATAAGTTCCTTGCCGGTGCCGCTCTCTCCCAAAATCAAGACGGGGTAGTTGTGGCCGCTGACCTTTTCGATCAGTCGATAAACACGCTGCATTTTGGCCGAAAGACCGATCAGGCCACCGAATCCCGGGCGCGTGCGCAACTGTTCTCTTAACAGGCGATTTTCCTGGCCCATATCAATTGCGCGCGCGACGCGGTCCAGTTTTCCGCGCAGTTCCGGAATGTGAAACGGCTTGGTGAGGTAGTCGGCGGCGCCGATTCGCGTGGCTTCGATGGCGCTTTCAATCATTCCGTATTGCGTGAGAACGATTACGGCGGTTTCGGGCGAAATCTCGCGTATGCGGCGGAGAAGGCCGATTCCGCCCATCTTGGGCACACGCAAATCGGCAATGACAATCTCTACGGGAAACTGCTCCAGAATCTCGAGTGCCTGCTCGGCGGTAGAAGCCGTGCGCGCGCCAAAGCCGGCATCAACCACAACATCACGACAAAGATTTCGCGCGGCGTCCTCATCGTCTACGATGAGAACGGTTGCGCTGGCCGGTCCGCCAGCGGCCGCCGACCTGCTTGCCATATTGGCATTCCCCTTTCCTGAACCTGATTCCCGGAACAGGATGCACGGTGAAGGCCAAAACGGAACACGTAACCCGTTAGAACGACGCCACTTCTACATGAACAGATCCGGTCAAGCGCCGGAGTCTAGTCCCAAACTGAAATGCTTTGCAAGCAAGAACTTATCGGTATATAGACAAGTACTATATTCTCTGGCGATTGCAGGACCACGAGGGGCGGCCACATTCCCGATCCGGGAACTGCCTTTCGGTCTTTCCGGATCGGGCGACGGCAAACAGGTACTTCTACTATGGTATTCGTGCTGGTTTCGTCCGGACCACCCTGCCGCCTTCTGTGCCATCATATGTTTGGTAGTTTCGCTTTCTTGCCAGCAGAAAGCCCCAAAACAAAAAGGAGAACCGTATGAAAGGCAAACGTGTGCCTCTCGCACTGGTCTGCGCGCTGGCAATCGCTTTCGTTGTTCATTCGCAGGGCAACACCTATCCGCACGCCGTCGCTTCCGGTACTCGCTTTCTCGCGTCCCTGGACAACACGCTTTCCACCAAAGACGCCAATGCCGGCGATCACTTTCAGGCAACGACGCTCGAACCCCTTACAGCCACCGACGGATCAATACTTCCACCTGGCGCGGAGATTCGGGGACACGTCGACAAAGTAGAGCCGGCTCACAAGACTGGCCACGCGCGGCTTTGGCTCACGTTTGACGACGTCAAAACACCCGGCGGATGGATGCCGGTTGTCGCCATCGTCGATGACGTTCCCGGGGTGCATTCGATTCGCGTCGACAGCCGGGCCGAAGGGGAGATCGAAGCCCAAGCGGATAAGCGCAAGGACGCCGAGGCCGCGGCGGCGGCCGGTGCGTTTGTCGGAGCGGCAACGGGCGTAGCCTCCCGCAATGCCAAGGACGCGGCCATGGGTGCCGCGATCGGCGCTGTGACGGCGTTCATGACGGTCTCGGGCTTAGGACAGGAAGTGACGCTTGATAAGACCACCAAGTTGGAGCTGATGCTCGAGCGCGATCTGCCGCTCGGCAACGAGTAAATCTGCCCGGACGAACTCGTATCCAAACCTGTCTTTCCCGAGCGCGGGATCAAATCGCGCGCTCCCCGTGGATGTGTGCCCGCGTTGTACCGGTATTCTTGTCGCCCGCCTAGCTGCGGCCTAGATCTTGGATTTCCGCTTCCCTGCTGGTAGATTCAATGGCAGATGGCTTCCGACAACTCATCCCTTCAGCGAATTTTGATCGTCGAGGACGAGGAAAACGCGCGCAAAGGCTACGAAGCGCTTCTCAAGAAATGGAATTACGAGCTGCTCGGCGTGGGCAGCGGCGAGGACGCGCTTGCGAAGTTTCCTGAGTTCGCGCCGGACGTAATCCTCGCGGACGTCGAGCTTCCCGGCATGAATGGGCTGGAGCTCCTCAACCACCTTGGCGAGGAAATCGAGCACATTCCGGTCATCATCATCACCGGCCGTGGCAGCGACGAGCGCGTGGTGCACGCCATTGAAGCGGGCGCTTACTGGTATATCGAAAAGCCGCTCAAGCCGCCCGTATTGCGGGCTCTGCTCGACCGGGCGCTGGGTAGCGCGCGCAATCAGAAGGCCGTCGCCGCGCTGACGCGTCAGTTACGTGACGCCGGGAAGCTGGGCAGACTGGTCGGCTCCTCGCTGACGATGCAGGACGTGATGCGGCAGGTCGAGATGGCCGCGCCCTCCACGGCTTCGGTTTTGATCACTGGCGAAACGGGATCAGGCAAGGAGATGGTGGCGCGATCGATCCACATGCTTTCCCCTCGCGCGGAAAACCCGTTCGTTGCGATCAACTGCTCGGCGATTCCCGAGTCGCTGATGGAGAGCGAAATCTTCGGACATGAACGCGGTGCATTCACAGGTGCCGCCGAACGGCGCCTCGGCTGTTTCGAACTGGCCGACGGTGGGACGCTGTTGCTCGACGAAATCGGCGAAATGCCGGCGCAGACACAGGCCAAACTGCTCCGCGTGCTTGAAGACCACAAAGTTCGTCGGCTCGGCAGCAAGGTCGAAACACCGGTTGATGTCCGCGTGCTCGCGGCAACCAACAAGAATCCTGAGCAGGCCGTAGCCGACGGACATCTGCGGCAGGACCTTTATTTCCGTCTCAACGTGTTTCACATCCACCTGCCCCCCCTGCGCGAACACAAACAGGATCTTCCCCTGCTCGTTGAACACCTTCTCACCGAAGTCTCAGAAAAACACGGCAAGCGCGTGACGGCTGCTGGCGCCGATGTAATGGAACTCTTCAAGTCGTATCCGTGGCCTGGAAACGTCCGCGAATTGCGGAACGTGATTGAGCGAGCGGCCATCGCATCGGACCGTGGCGTGATCACACGTCAGCATCTGCCTGGTGATTTCGGGCACGCGCCCGCGTCGCCGGCAAACTCAGTGCTTGGTGGGATTCGATTCCCGGTGGGTACAACCGTCGATGCGGTGGAGCGCGAGCTGATCCTCCAGACGCTCGCCGCCACAAGTCAAAACAAGACGCGCGCCGCCGAGCTCCTCGGCATCAGTTTGAAGACGCTGCACAATAAACTCAAAGAATACGAGGCGGGGCGGAAAGATGCGTCTCAGCCTGAAAACTAAATCGACGCTTGCCATTTCGATCCTGGTCTTGGTCGTCGTTAGCGCTTTGTCCGGCTTGTATATCGGCCGCCTCACGCAGGATCGTGTTCGCACCGCGGAAGATCGGGCAAGCTTTATCGCGCAGCAGATTTTAAACGCCTGCGGCGGCGCGCTTAACGAAGCCAATGAACGCGGTGATGCGCCAATCTCGCAGGACCCCGCCGACGTGCACGAATACGTGCGGCGCTCGTTTGACAACAGCAGCACACTCAACGAGCTGATCGAATCTGACCTCGGTTATTCGCCAACGATCTATGACATTTTGATCACAGACCGCGATGGCATCGTGCTTGTCTCGAGCGATTCCAAGCTGCGTGGACAAAAAATCGCTGCGCGTCCGGCATTGACTACCCTGGTGCGCGCCAATTTCTTCCAGAAGCTGCGCACACTCTACGGTACGACGCAAACATACGAATACTCGCTGGCGTTCGATCTCGGGCAAAACCCCTTCGGCTCGATTCGCGTTGGATTGTCGTCTGCGCTGATCCGCGACGAAATCAGCCCGACGCTGAAGCTGGCGGGTTACGTCGCGGTCGGCGCGATTCTCTTCGCTACTTTGCTTGCATTCGTCGTAACACGGCTGGCATTTCGTCCTCTCGACCTTATCTCCGCACAACTTGACCGCATTTCCGCGGGCGAATTCGATGCGGAGCCCGCCGTGAACCGTGCCGATGAACTCGGCGTGGTCAGCACGAAGATCACCGGCATCGGAAAGCAGCTGCGCGACGTGCGCGAAATTTTCAGCGCACTGCAGGACAACCTCGACCAAGTGATGACCGGTCTCGGCGAAGGACTCTTGCTTTTCAACGCCGAAGGCCGCGCCGTGCTGGTGAGCCCGGCTGTCGCCAAATTCTTAGGTCGCGGGCCAGAGGAGTTGCAGGGTCTCCTCGCCAGCGAGATTTTCCCGGCGCACGACCCGATCCGCGAAGCGCTGCGAATCCACGGTGACGAAATTGAGCCTGTTGAGGGCAAAGAAGTTGTTCTCGAAGGGCCCGCGGGCCCGTATCGCGCGGGCGTGAATGCGCAAGTGATCCGCGAAGGCGGCCAGCGAATGGGCACGCTTGTGACGCTGCAGGACGTGGAGTCCTTCGAGCGAATCGGCAATCAGCTCCAGGTTTCCGAACGCCTCGCAGCCCTGGGCCGCGTCACCGCCGGCGTGGCGCATGAGGTGAAGAATCCACTCAATTCGATGCGACTCTGGCTTGAGGTACTCAAGGCGAATATGCCGGTCGATCCCGAGCCGCAGCAGGCTGTGAAAATGCTCGACAGCGAAATCGACCGGCTCGACCGCGCCGTGAAAACGTTCCTGAACTTCACGCGTCCGGTCGAATTCCAGCTCGAGGAAACCGATGTTACGGCCCTGCTGGCGGAGATCATCGAAGCGGCGAAACCCATGATCGTGAAAGCGGGCCTCGATCTGCGCACGGACCTGCCCTCCGATTTTCCGGCTCTGCTCATGGACCGGCAGCTTATTCACCAGGCCGTGCTGAACCTGCTCATGAACGCTTGTGATTTCACCGCGCGCGGAGGGCGCATCGCGCTTGCATTGCGCCGCAACGGCGAATTCGCAGAGATTTCGGTGACTGATTCAGGCAAAGGTATTCCGGTTGAAGAGCAGAAGAAAATCTTTCAGCTTTTTCACACGACGCGTCCCGGCGGTACGGGAATCGGACTCGCCAATACGTTTCGCTTTGTACAATTGCATAACGGTCGGATAGAATTTGAGTCGGAGCCCGGGCGTGGTACTACGTTTCGCATCGAGCTTCCCCTCGCGCGGTACGTTGAGACGCCTGCGGAAATCCGCGGCGCAACTGAGCGGATCGCTTAGGAAGACGGTAATGCCCAACCGTCGAGAGACAATTCGAAATATTATCTTGCTGCTCGCAAGCGCCGCACCCCTCTTGTTCGCGGGATGTGGGCCCAAAAGGGTCCTGGCGGCGGTGCCGGCCGCTGCACCCGCGACGTCGGACGTGCGTCCGATGACCATCGCGCCCGACACGGATGCGACTCCGCCGCTCGAAGAGACCGCCGTGGCGCCTTCACTGCCCGCGCCGTCAGTGACTCCTCCATCGTCCGCGATCGCCACGACGCAAGTCGCTCCGCCGCCGCGCAAACCGGCCGCCGCACCCTCCCAGACCGAAGCGGCAGATGCGGACAATGCGGAACGCCCGCAGCCGCCGCGTATCGCGCTCGAGATTTCTCCGGGCGATCAGGCCGCCGCGCAGCGCCGCGTCGATGACGATTCGGCGATCGCGACAAAGAACCTGCAGACGGTCAGCGGTCACCAGCTCAACGCCACGCAGCAGGACCTTGCCGATAAGGTTCGCAGCTTCCTGACACAGTCGACCGACGCCGGCAAAGACGGCGATTGGACTCGCGCACAAAATCTTGCGCAAAAGGCTCGCGTGCTTTCGATAGAACTCATCAACTCACTCTGACGGGAATTCCGGCTCAAGCTTTCCTGAATCAACCGCTACTTCGGAGGCATCCACCTACTCATGGAATACAGACAACTTGGCTACTCCGGCCTGAAAGTCCCCGTTCTCAGCTTCGGCACCGGCACGTTCGGCGGCGGAAACGAATTTTTCCGTGCCTGGGGCGCCGCAGACGTTGCGGAGGCAACTCGCCTCGTTGATATCTGCCTGGAAGCCGGGGTGAATCTTTTTGACACCGCCGATGTGTATTCGAACGGGCTGGCGGAAGAAATCCTCGGCAAGGCAATCGCGGGGCGACGCGACAAGGTTCTCATCTCGACGAAGGCCACGTTTCGTATGGGCCCCGGCCCGAACGACGTTGGTTCTTCGCGCCAGCATCTGATCGCCGCCTGCGAAGCAAGTCTCCGACGTCTCGGTACAGACTACGTCGACATTTATCACTTGCATGGATTTGACGCGTTGACTCCCGTCGAGGAAACTCTCAAGACGCTTGACCGGCTTGTGGAAACCGGCAAAGTCCGCTACCTCGCGTGTTCGAATTTCTCCGGTTGGCACCTGATGAAATCGCTTGACGTTTCGAAGCGATACGGTTGGGAGCGGTACGTGGCGCATCAAGCCTACTATTCGCTCATCGGCCGCGAGTATGAGTGGGAGCTCATGCCCCTCGGGCTCGATCAGAGGGTAAGCGCTATCGTCTGGAGCCCGCTCGGCTGGGGGCGCCTGACGGGCAAAATCCGACGCGGCGCCCCGCTGCCGAAACAGAGCCGCCTGCACAAGACAGCCGAATACGGACCGCAAGTGGCGGACCAATATTTGTACAACGTGGTCGATGCGTTGGACGTCGTCGCCAAAGAGACCGGCAAGACGATTCCGCAGGTCGCGCTCAACTGGCTTCTGCAGCGCCCGACCGTGGCCAACGTGATCATCGGCGCGCGCAACGAGGAGCAGCTGCGTCAGAACCTGGGCGCGGCGGGCTGGAATCTTACAGCCGCACAAGTCGCAACGCTCGACGCCGCGAGCGATGTCGCGCCGATCTATCCTTACTGGCATCAACGTCAGTTCCCCGAACGGAACCCGTTGCCTGTGACCGCACAATCAGACAAGTAACGCATTTCGGCGCGCGCCTAGCGCCTCTGTTCGGCAAAGCGTGCCGCGCCTTCCCTTGTTAGAATGCGTCTGTGGAGACTTTCGACGTTGCCATCATCGGCGGCGGGATTATCGGTACGTCGTGTGCCCTCGCGCTCGCCGAGAAAACACGGCGCGTGGTCATTTTCGATCGCCAAGCGCCGGGTCGCGAAGCGTCATACGCCGCCGGAGGAATGCTTTCGCCGGCTCCTCATTTCGAAGGCGACCAGGTGTTCACGCCGCTCGCAAACCAGAGCCTGGCGCTTTATCCCGACTTCATTCGGTCTATCGAATCACTTTCGAAAAAAGAGACTCATTTTCGTCGCGGTGGCGCGATCGAACTGTTCTTCGGCGATGCTGCCGTTGCTGAGCAAGACCGCGAGGTCGCGCTGTGCCGTGGCTTGGGTGTCGAGATCGAAGCAATTTCTGGTTCGGAGGCGCGTCGCGTCGAACCCGCAATCGCCTCGGCTGCGCGAGCCGCTGCCTATTTCCCCGCCGAGGCGACTGTCGAACCGCGGCCGCTGATGGAAGCTGCGCTCGAAGCCGCAATCGCTCTGGGCGTCGAGATTCGCCCAAATCAGACCGTGCAATCCCTCATCATCGAGCGGGCCCGGTGCACCGGCGTCATCACCGGCAACGAGCGCGTCGCCGCGAATCACGTCGTCATTGCAGCGGGATGCCAGTCGCACGAGCTCTTCGGGCCGGCGGCATCTTTTGGACACAACCTTTCCCAATATGTGCCGACGCGGCCCGTCCGCGGACAGATGCTCGCGTTTTGGCCGGGCGGCACGCGAATCCAGAGCGTCGTGCGCTCGAAGCGCGGCTATCTTGTCCCGCGCAACCAGGGCTGTGTCGTTGCAGGCAGCACTCTTGAGGAAGCCGGTTTTGAGAAAGTTACAACGGTCGAGGGCCTCAACAGAATTCGCGCCGCAGCAGCCGAACTTGTTCCCGGACTCGGCGGCGCCAAGCTCGGCGAATCGTGGAGCGGCCTGCGTCCCGCGACTCCGGACGGCCTGCCGATACTCGGCTGCACCGGCGCCGATGGCTTGATTGTTGCAACGGGGCATTTCCGCAACGGCATCCTGCTCGCGCCAATCACCGCGCAGCTTGTGAAAGACTGGGTGACAGGCGTCGCGCCGCGCTGGAATGTCGAACTTTTCTCTCCACTCCGTTTCGCGCGCACCACCGCACATGTCCGATCGGCTTGCTAAGTCCTCGGCGCAATAACCCCGCTTGTTTTCCACTCGCTCTCGGCCCACACTAGGCGGGTTTGCTTCCCGCTCCATTCGACGCAATGAGACCGCTTTAAGGGGAGAAGCCGTCTTGAAAATCCTGATCACAGGCGGCACCGGATTTATCGGCAAGCAGGTCGCCGACCAGTTGCTGCGTACGGGCACGGTCGCGCTCGAAGGCGACGCCCCCCGTCCCATTTCGAAGCTCGTTCTTTTCGATCCATTCCCCGGCGAGCACGTATGGACCGATCCCCGCGTTGAAGTGGTCGCCGGAGACATCGCCGATCCTCAAACCGTCGAACGCGTCGCGGAAAGCGTTGAGATCGTCTGGCATCTGGCCGCGGTCGTCAGTTCGGCGGCCGAAGCCGATTTCGATCTCGGGATGCAGACGAATCTCAGCGGTCTCACGAACCTTTTGGAAACGCTGCGTGCGATCGGTACGCGCCCGCGCGTGGTGAATGCGAGCAGTTACGCCGTCTTCGGTGGCGAGCTTCCGCACACCGTCACCGATGCCACGGCCCTTTCGCCGAAAACGTCCTATGGCACGCAAAAAGCCATTGGCGAATTGCTGGTCGCGGACTATTCGCGCAAGGGATTCATCGACGGACGCAACTTGCGTCTGCCGACGATTGCAATTCGTCCGGGCAAACCCAACAAAGCGGCGTCCACATTTGTGAGCTCGATCATCCGTGAACCGCTGCGGCGGCTGCCCGCCGTCTGCCCCGCGCGGCCCGACACGCTGGTCTTTGTTTCATCACCCCGCAGTGCATGCGAAGCGATGTTGCGCGCGATGAATCTCTCCGATCGGTCGATCGGACCGGAGCGCACGATCCCGCTCCCCGGCCTCACTGTGAGCATCGCAGAAATGGTCGCGGTGCTCGAGCGCGTCGCGGGCCCGGAAGCCCCCCAATATATTGAGTGGAAGCCGGACCCGCAGATTCAGCGCATCATCGATAGCTGGCCGCTCCGCGTGGATGCGTCTCGCGCCCGCGCACTGGGTTTCGCGACCGACCGCAATTTCGAAGAGATTGTCCGCGCGCACATCGAAGACGAAGCCGTGCCGCGATGGTGGCGCAAATGACGCCGACGCCGGCGCTAACCGCCGAGGCGTCGCTCGAGCAGCGCTGCGTCGGTCGCGTCTTTCGCCGCATCGTGCCGTTTCTCTCCGTGCTCTACGTTGTGAACTTCCTCGATCGCACAAACGTGGGGTTCGCCGCGCTGACGATGAACACCGACATCGGCATCAGCCCAAGCGTCTACACGATCGGCGCCGGGATATTCTTCTTCGGCTATTTCATTTTCGAAATTCCGAGCAACATCCTGCTGCACAGATTCGGCCCCCGCATGTGGATCGCGCGAATCATGGTCAGTTGGGGCCTGATCGCGTGCGCGATGGGCTTTCTGCAAAACTCGGTCCACTTCATCGCGCTGCGCGTACTGCTGGGCGTTGCCGAAGCTGGATTTTTCCCTGGCGTGATTTTTCTGCTCGGGCTGTGGATTCCGCGCCGCTATCTGGCGGGCACGATTGCGAGCTTTTATCTCGGCGTTCCGATTTCGCAAGTGATCGGCGCGCCGCTGAGCACGGGATTGATGGCGCTCGGCGGCCATTTCCACGTGCCGGGTTGGCGGCTTATGTTCGTTTGCGAAGGATTGCCGGCAATCGTGCTCGGCGTGGTCTGTTTGCTCTATCTCACCGACAGTCCGGCAGACGCGAAATGGCTCGCCGAAGACGAACGCGCCTGGCTGATGAGCAGACTCGCCGCTGAAGAGCGTGCCAAGTCGGAAAGCAGGGGTCCGCAGGCGTCGAAGGGCGAACAGGTTCGCCGCGCGCTGTCGAGCCCCGTCGTGTGGGCGCTGGCCTGGATCTACTTCGGTATCACTTGCGCGTCAAACTCGCTGAACTATTTGCTGCCGAGTGTGCTGCAATCGTTTCACGAGACCTTCGGGCTGCAAATCGGGCTCATCATGAACGGCTTCATCACCGCGATTCCCTACGCGGCCGCGGCCGTCACGATGCTGATCGTGACGCGCCGCTCCGATCGTGTCCAAGAGCGGCGCTGGCACACGGGAATTGCGAGCCTGCTCGCAGCCGTCTCGATCGGCATTTCGTTGCTCGTCAACAATCCTTACGTGATCATCGTCGGCTTCGTGATGATGGCGATGGGCGCATATAGTTCGATCAATGTGTTTTGGTCGATCCCGCAGCAAGTCCTGTCGGGACTGGAGGCCGCGGCGGGCATCGCGCTGATCAATGCGATTGGAAACTTGAGCGGGTTTTTTGGCCCGTACATCTCAGGATTCATCTATTCATGGACTCACACGCTCACAACCGGCTTCTTCGTGATCGCTGCAATCGCCGCGTTCGGCGGCATCGGGATTCTGTTGCTGCCACAGCGCCTCGTCGATCGAGTGAAGCCCTCACCGACCGAACAAGAGCTCGGCTAGTATCTCGGCAGCCTCCCAACGAGGAATACAGATGAACGATCGCACAGTCGGCTTTATCGGCACAGGCATCATGGGCGGGCCGATGGCCATGCACATCGTCAAAGCCGGCTATCGCGTCAAACTGTGGAATCGCTCGCCAGAGAAGCTTCGCGCTCTGGTCGATGCAGGAGCTGAAGCTTGTTCCGACGCGCGCGCGGTAGCCGAAGGCGTCTCTCGGCTGCTCTGCATGCT
>DATMLZ010000086.1:0-19502 GCA_035569955.1 Candidatus Acidiferrum sp. | reverse complement strand
GAAGAGGGCGATGACGAGTCAACCGAGGACGAGGAAGGCGAGGACGAGTCGACCGAGGCGCCGGGCGAACTCGACGCCGAAGCCGAAGTTCGCGAGTCACTGCTCGCCTACGACACAGGCGACGGCGTAGCCGAATCCATCGCCGCAGAAAACAGCGCCTCCGACGCGCAGCCGCAGGGCGAACAGCAGCCCTGGAAAGCTTCGGTCCGCGGAGATTTTCGCGCCCGCATGCAGCATCCGAATCGCCGCGGTGGACGCGATCGTGGCGGACGCCGCAACGATCGTGGACGCCGTCCGCGCCACGGCCAGCAAGGTGGGCACGGCCATCATCACGGACGTCCCGGAGCCCCTCGCCGTACGCAGCTCATCTCCGAACTGCTCAAGCAGGGCCAGGAAATCATTGTCCAGATCGCGAAAGAACCGCTCGGCAAAAAGGGCGCGCGCATAACCAGTCACGTCGCGTTGCCCGGCCGTTACCTGGTCTACATGCCGACACTGCACCACACCGGCGTCTCGCGCAAGATTGCGTCCGCCGAAGAGCGCGCGCGCCTGCGGCATCTTGTGAACGACGCCAAAGGTACCGCTGGCGGCGGGTTCATCGTTCGCACGGCCGCCTCGAGCGCACCGCCTGAGGACGTTCGCGCCGATGTGGAATTCCTGACGCGCACCTGGTCGGAGATCAAGGCGCGGTCCGAACAGCGCAAGGCTCCTTCCCTGCTCCATCGCGATCTGAATCTGGTCGAGCGCATCCTGCGCGATTTCGTGAATTCCGATTTCGGAGCCGTTTGGGTCGATTCGGAAGAGGACTACACGAAGGTGGTCGAGTTTATGGGCCGATTCCAACCGGCTCTGGTCGGCCGCGTGAAACTGTACACGAAGGACACGCCGATCTTCGAGGAGTTTGGCATCCAGCAGGAAATCGACAAAGGCTTGCGCCCCAAAGTGTGGCTCAAGTCGGGCGGCTACATCGTCATCAACCACACCGAAGCGCTGGTCGCGATCGACGTCAACACCGGCAAGTTCGTCGGCAAGGGCTCGAATCGCCTGGAAGACACGATCGTACGCACGAACCTTGAAGCCGTGAAGGAAATCGTCCGTCAGATGCGGCTGCGCGACCTGGGCGGCATCATCGTGATCGACTTCATCGACATGGAAGAGCGCCGGAACCGCGAAAAAGTGATGGCTGCGCTCGAAGACGCCCTCAGGGCCGATCGCGCTCCGTCAAAGGTGCTACGTTTCAACGAATTCGGCCTCGTCGCCATCACGCGAAAGCGCACCAAGCAGGCCCTGGAACGCACGCTCTGCCAGCCCTGCCCGTATTGCGCGGGCTCCGGCATGGTGAAGTCGATCCCGACACTCTGCTACGAAATTCAGGCGGAGGCGAAGAAGATGGCGCCCGAGATGGATTCGGGCAGCATCACGCTGCGCGTCAACCCGGAAATTTCCAAGGCGCTCAAGACCCGCGAGTCACAGCTCATCGAGGAGCTCGAGCGGTGGACAAAAAAGAGCGTCATCATCCAGGGCGATCCGTCGTTGCACTGGGAGCAGTACGATATTTTCTGAGAATTTGCTGCTCGAAACCGGACACTCACAAAGCAAAAACGCCGCGGATCGCTGCCGCGGCGTTTTTGCTTTTCCCCCGAACTGCTGTGGCGCTAATTCGTCAGCTCAACCCAAACGATGCCGGTTAGCGCGCCCTGCCCCGAGACCAAGACCTTGCCCTCTGAGCCATCGAGTTTGGCACCATAAACATTGCCGCCGAGGTCGGTGTAAAACATGCGGCCGTCCTTCAGATCGAGCGCCATGCCGATTCCTTCCTTCAAACCGCTGACAAGGATTTCCTGTTCGCCCCTGTGAGGATCCATCGGCGCACGGTTCACCGTGTTCCCTCGCGGTGGATCGCCACGGTCGGCCCAGTACATGATGCGATGCGTCAGATCGAGATCCAGATCGATCGGTTCGGGCAGATTGTCAAAGAGAGTTTCAATGTCGGTGCGATGCGCGGCGTCTTCGCCCTTCGGAATTTCCATGTTTGCGCGGAAGATGCGGCCGTTACCGCCGCTGCCCTTCTGCGTCCAATACATTTTGCCGCCGTCAACGTCGAGTGCCATGCCGACGCACCAGTTCCTCGCGTCCTCGCGTGCCGTGTCGCCGTGGGCCGTCTCGACGAGCGTTTCAATGCTTGAGCCGTCCAGATTCGCGCGCATGATCCGCATCCCTTCGCGATCGGACCAGTAAAGCTTTCCGTGCTTGGCGTCGAGTTTCAGCTGCTTGGGCGTCCAAGTGCCTGCGGTTGGCACGATGGTCATGAGGTTGCTTCCGTCGATGTCGGCGCGTTCGATCGTGCCGTCGTTGGCGCTCGGCTTGCCCATATTGGTCCAGTAGATTTTTTTAGCGGCGGTGTCGACGACGATTCCGTCAGGACCGGCGGTGCGGCCGGGCACGAGGACTTTCAGATCACTGCCGTCGTCGTTCACCGAACGTACGCTGCCTTCCACGCCACGGCTGCCGATGGTAAGAAAGAAAAGGCGCCCGTGCGAGGCGACCGGCGTGCGGCCGAACGTAAATATCGCGGCGACGAGGATTGAAAAGAAAACTGCAGTTCGTTTGCAGGTGAACATAATGCGAGCACTATACATCCGATTCCCTGTCGAGGGGAATCGATCAGGTGGGCCGCCGAACCTGCCGGTCCATTATTGCGCCCGCAGCGCAACCATCGGATCGATCCGCGAAGCACGGCGCGCCGGCAAATAGCCCGCGAGCGCCGCGACAAGCGTCAATATCACCAGCATCCCGACGAAGGTGACGGGATCGGCAAAACCGACGCCAAACAGCAAACTCCGCAGTGCCCCTGCCAGCGTCCATGAAGCCAGAATGCCGATCGCCATGCCCATCGCCGCGAGCCGCAGCGTCTCGAACAGGATGCTCGCGCGCACACCGCTTGTCGACGCGCCCAGCGCCATACGAATGCCGATCTCCTGCGTCCGCTGGCTCACCGAATAGGAAATCACCGCGTAAATTCCCAGCGAAGCCAGAATCAGAGCAAATGCCGCGAATCCGGCGAGCAGCAGCACGACGAAGCGCCGCGGCGACACAGACTTGTCGACAATGCTCTGGAGCGTACGCATCGTGGACATCGTAAGGTTCGGTGCGATGGGCCGCAGCGTCTCGCGCAGGCGCGAGTTGAGCTCGGCGGTCGAAAGCGAACTGCGCACGACCAGATCGACCGAGCCGTAATCGTTGCCCTGCCGGATCGGAATATACATTTCCGAGCCCGAGTCTTCCTCCAGCGCAAGATGCCGCACGTCGCCGACGACTCCGATCACTGTTCGCCCACCGGCCTGATTAATCTGCTGCCCGATCGGGTCCTGATTCGGCCAATTGCGCTTCGCGAGCGTTTGGTTGATGATGATGACCTTCTGACTGGTCGGCGTATCGCTTTCGCTGAAGTCGCGCCCTTCGATCAGCGGAATTCCCATCGCGCCGATGTAGCCCTCGCTCACCACACGAACAAACGCCAGTGGCAATTCAGGGGGCACATACGTGCGCCCCGTCGCGCCTGCCCACCAGGTGCGGTTGTGGCCAAACGGTAGCGAATCGGAAAGCCCCGCGGCCTCTACGCCCGGAATGCCAAGCGCTCGGTGCAGTGTCTCTGAAAAATACGCATTGCGCTGATCTTGCGTTGAATACGAGCGCGCCGGATCGACGCGCAGCGCAACCGCGCGTTCGGGATGAAAGCCCATGTTCACGTCAAGGACGCGCAAGAAACTGTGAATCAGGAGCCCCGCGCCGATCACAAGCACACAGGTGAGGGCGACTTCGGAAACAACCAGCACATTGCGAACCCAGGTGTGACTCCGCCCCTGGCTTGATCCGCGATGCGCGTCCTTGAGCGACTCGTGGAGTTTTTCGCCGGGCACATGCAGCGCAGGCGCGAGCCCGAAGAAAACGCCGGTGGCGATGGCTGCCAAGAGTGTGAAGATGAGCGACGCGGCATCCACATGCACGTCTTCGAGCAGAGGAATTGTGACGCCGCTCAAATGCGAAAGTGCGTCGGTTCCCGCAAATGCAAACAGCAGACCGAGTGCCCCTCCCGCGCAGGACAGAACCAGAGCCTCGGTAAGCATCTGGCGGACCAGCCGCGGCTTCGATGCGCCTAGCGCCGAGCGGATCGCAATCTCTTTTTGCCGCGAAGCACCGCGCGCGAGCAACAGATTCGAAAGATTCGCGCAGACGATGAGCATCACCACGCCGACCGCGCAGGCGAGCAAAATCAGCGCGGGGCGAACGCGCCCGCTTACGTGTTGTGCGAGCGCGGTGAGTCCGGGCGTGAAACCGTTGCGCTCCGGGTGTTCCTGGCGCATGGGGCCGGCAAGCGTCGTGGTTTCAGCTTGCGCCGACGCGAGATTCACACCGGGCTTGAGCCGTCCGACAATCGCCAGTGTGTTTCCCTCCCGGTTTGTCCGGTCGTTCAGCGGAAACGGTGAATACAAATCGACGTGCGTGCCCGGAGCAAAGACGCCACCGAAATCAAATGAAGCCGGAAGCACCCCAACCACGGTGTTCAAATTCCCGCCGATGTTGATCGCGCGTCCGATGATCGATGGGTCGGAAGCAAAGCGGTTTTCCCACATGCTGTAACTGATCATCACGGCATTTGGCCCGCCGTCGCGTGCTTCGTCCGCGGTGAAATTGCGCCCGAGAAGCGGCTGAACGCCCAGAACAGGAAAGAAATTCTGCGTCACGGGCACGAGCGTAAATCTCTCCGGTTCGCCCTGGCCAAACAGGTTTGCGTCGCCAATCCCGTAAAACGCGAAGTACGCGCCGAGGTCGGAAAAGCTCCTGGTGCTGGCGCGCAGATCGAGGAGGTAACCGACTTGCACCGTTTGTCCTGAAAGATCGTTGCTCGAGACCGAGCGCGGCTGATTGGCCAACCAGACCAGACTCGACGGGTCACCGAACGGCAGCGGTCGCAGCAGCAGCGTATTCACCACGCTGAAAATCGTGCAACTCGCGCCGATGCCGAGGCCGACGATCAGAATCGCGAACGCGGCGAACGCCGCATCGCGCCGCAGCGTGCGAAACGTGTACCGCAAATCCTGCATGAGCGTATCGAGAAACGGAAGGCCGCGAATCTCGCGATGCGCCTCCCGCATCGATTCGCGAGCGCCCATGCGCACCAAGGCGCCACGCCGCGCCTCGGCCGGCGACATTCCTTTGCGGATATTCTCTTCGGTGAGCATCGCGACATGCGATTCGAGCTCTTGGTCGAGATCCCGTTCCAGGACGGCGGGTGAAAAATAGGCGCGGACGCGTGCGCCAAGCCTTCTGAGAGCTGTGAGCATGGCTATCTCCTCGGCTCAAGCTGCAATACTTTTCCGATTACGCCGGCGACGCGTTCCCAGTTTTCCGTTTCGGCGATCAGCTGTTTGCGTCCGGCCTTGGTGATCGAGTAATACCGGGCTTTGCGGTTGTTTTCCGAAGTGCCCCAAACGGCCGAAATCCATTTCTTCTGCAGGAGCCGGATCAGGCACAGATAGATCGTGCCTTGATTCACGGCCAGAGCCGCCCCGCCGATCTGCTCGATGCGGTGAGCCAATCCGTAGCCGTGCATTGAGCCCATCGCATCGAGGGTTTTGAGAACCATCAAGTCCAGGGTTCCCTGCAAGATATCCGATCGCTGTTCTTTCACGCTCCGCTCCTCTAAGATGACAAGAGGAAGGTACGCGGACCCCTCTGGGATGTCAAGAGGGAAAGCGGGAAGGCAGAGGACTATTGCCGGTCGACCAGCTGCTCGAAATCCGCGAGTTCCTGGGCATTCAGATCGGACACGGCGCAGAACTCCATGTCGCCGTGACGCCACTCGATCCAGTTATAGCCCTGCCGCGAACCCCGCGGCTGGAGAGCGTTTTTCTCGGCCGCCTGCTCCGGCCAGACGAAGAGGTTGATCACGTGTTTGTGCCGGGAGTAAATCAGCGCCGCGACCGTCCGCCCCCGGAATGCGTCGAGGCGGCCGCCGGCGAGCGGGAACCCTTCGTCGCTAAAATCATTCACGGGCGGAATGAAATCGACTTTGCCGTCAAACCACGGCTTCACGGTGTGCTGGTCGGTTGAAACGACATCCATCAAATGGCCGGGCTGCAACGAGCGCACATGCGCATCGATCAGGTCGGCCGCGGCCAAATCCGCGGCGCCAGATGACGCCGAAAACGACCTCGACGCGAGCCAGCCCGCGCCGGCAATGACCAGAACCGTTGCCGCTACGGCAAGCCATCGCCATGGCGAAGCGCTCTTCTGCGCTTTCAAGGGTATCGCCGTTGGCGCTACCGCGCTTGCAGAGCCCAATTCAGCCGCGATTTTCGAGCGCAAATTCGCGGGAGCCGGCTCGTAAAGCGCCGCGCGACGCAGACCCGCGCGAAGCGCTTCCGCATTTTCGAGCGCGCCGGTGCACTCGCGGCAGCTCTCCAGGTGCCGCTCGAATTCGGCCGCGCGCGCGGCGTCGAGTTCGTTGTCGAGGTAGCCGTGCAAGATGTCCTTCGATTGCTCACACGCCACGTGGCACCTCCTCGGAAGACGGATTCCCGAGCGCACGCTGCAGGCGTTGCCGCGCTCTGGCCAGCGCCGACATCACAGTGCCAATGGGAATCGCTGTAATGGCGGAAATCTCCTTGTACGAACAGCCTTCGAGCTCGCGCAACACGAGCACTTCTCGAAATCGCGGCGGCAATTCTTCAAGCGCCCGGGCGAGGCGCTCGCGATTGCTGGCGGCGATGGCCAGCGATTCCGGATTTGCCGAAACGGGCTGATGCAGCTCTTCGTCGAACTCGGTTCGCATTTCCGCCGGGCGATTTTTCTCCAGCCACGAATAACAGGTATTGCGTACGATTTGCAGCAGCCACGCTCGTGCATCTCCACCGTGATGCCCTCCGAAAAAGCGCCAAGCGCGCAGCATCGCCTCCTGCGCCACGTCTTCGGCGTCGGCGCGGCTCTTCAGCATCCAGCGCGCGAGGTTAAAGGCGGCGTCCAGATGCGGCATCACGAGCTGTTCGAAGCGCGCGCGCTCCTCGGAATCCAACACGTCCTCTTTCCCAGCCGCGTGCCGGCCTGCCAAATGGCCGATCCGTGGCTTCCCAGACTGTAAGACTGAGGGCGCCCCAATTTTATTCCCGCCCTGCAGAAATGGATCAAAAAAGGATTTTTTCGGGTCGCCGGGAATATTCGCCCACATGCCGCGGTCTCCACTTGCGAAACACAACACGCCCCTGCGGCGCGAGTCCCCTGACATATCACTCGCGCCGCATCCCCTCGCGAACGCCTGGGACGGGCAAAGGAGATCGAATGAACCAGGAGAAGAAGGACGTAATCGTCCACGACCACAACCACGACGGCGTCGACCGCCGCGGGTTTCTAAAGTGCATGGCGTGGGCCGGCACCGGCGCACTCTGTGTGATCGATGGCGGGGTGCTGAAGTCTTACAGCATGGGCCGACTCCCGAAAATGGGCCACCCGGCGGGCGAACTGAGCTTCGTGCAGATCAGCGACAGTCACATGGGTTTCAACAAAGCCGCGAATCCAGACGTCGTCTCCACGCTGAAAGTGGCCGTCGACAAAATCAACGCGCTGCCACAGGCGCCCGAGTTCATGCTGCACACAGGCGACATCACGCACCTTTCCAAGGCCGACGAATTCGATACGGTCGATCAAATCCTGAAAGAGGCGAACCCAAAGGATGTGTTTTACGTGCCGGGCGAACACGACGTGCTTGATGACAACGGTGCGGCCTATCTTGCGCGGTACGGCAAAGGCACGACGGGCGCCGGCTGGCGCAGTTTCGACAAGAAGGGCGTCCATTTCATCGGACTGGTTAACGTGATGAATCTGAAAGCGGGCGGTATGGGTTCGCTCGGCCCGGACCAACTCGGCTGGCTTAAAAACGACGTGAAGCATTTAAAGCACAGCACGCCGATCGTAGTCTTCGCGCACATTCCGTTGTGGTCGGTCTACCCGCAATGGGGATGGGGTACCGACGACAGCGCCGAAGCGCTCTCCTATTTGAAGAAATTCGGCTCGGTGTCGGTCCTCAACGGTCACATTCACCAGACGATGCAAAAAGTTGAAGGAAACGTGACGTTTCACACGGCGTGCTCGACCGCATTCCCGCAACCTGCTCCCGGCCAAGGCCCGTCACCGGGGCCGATGACCGTCCCGGCCGAACGGCTGCGCAGCGTGCTCGGCATTACCGATGTGAATTTCGTCCGTGGGCATCAGGCGCTTGGCGTAACTGATCTTGCGCTCGGCTGAAACACAAATTCGATGAGGAGACAAAGATGAATCGCAGAGTATTTTTTGCCTGGTTTATTTTCGGTTTACTCGCAGCGTGCGCTGTGCTCGCTGCCATGAAGCCGGTTCACGCAGCAACGCCCGAGGAAAAGGCGGCGGCCGAAGTGAAGATCGATAACTTCAGCTTCTCGCCAACCGAACTTACCGTCGCCGCGGGCACCACGGTCACCTGGGTCAATCAGGACGACGTGCCGCATACGGTCGTGGGTACAGGCGGCGCATTCAAATCGAAAGCGCTCGACACGGACGACAAGTTTTCGTTCACTTTCGACAAGGCCGGCACGTATGCCTACTTCTGCGGCGTGCACCCGATGATGACAGGAAAGATTGTCGTCAAATGACGAGCCCGGGACGGGATTCGGTGCCGGTCGTGAACCCCGGTTCAACTGACCGGTAATACGACGCGGCCTCAGCGGCGCTGAAAGTCGGGCGACGCGAGAATGAAGCCCGAAATCAGTCGCAAGCCGTCGAGCGGAGAGGCGGTCATCCGCCGCTCGACGTCCGGATCCTGCATCTGCGTGCGGATCACTTTTTCGTCTTTCGCGGAGAAATCGCCCTGCAGGATCGCGTCTTCGGTAAGCGCGAGTGCCACATCGAGGCTGGTGTGCTTTCCTTCGAACGCGGCTTTGGTCTTCGGCATATCCGCACTGCTTAGCGCGCCTCGCACCACGAGCGACGACGGATCAAACTGCACGCCCGGAAGCTTGCCCTGGGTGAGAGTCGTCGCGAAGTTGATGCGGGTGAGCAGCGCGCCCTCGTTTTCCCACTGCTCGGATTTCATGGAATAGCCCGTCGGGACGGCCATTGCGTATGGCTGCATTCCCATCGCCGTCAGGTTTTGCACCAGTGCATCGGGCGCCACAACGGTTGCGCCACTCGCGCGGACAACAGAGACGACAAACTCGAGTGGCGTTTTCAGCTTCGCTTTGTAAACCTGCGACGACCAGAATTCCGGCGAATGCAGCATCGTCCGCATCACTTCACGAATATCGCCGTCGCTCGATTGGAACGTCGCTGCCATGCGCGCGACGAGGCTTTCGGGAGGATCGTCCGAGACAAAGCGCGTGGCGATGCACCTGGAAATGAAATGGGCGGTTGCGGGACGATGCGCGAGCGCGTCCAGCGCGCGCATACCTTCATCCTGCCCGGCTGCGTAGAACTTTTCGCCGAGCACGGTCTTATCACCGGGCTCGTGCCGCTTGGGATCAAATTGGAATTGCCCGCCATCGTCGGGTTGCGCGATCGTCCATCCCGTGAGGACTGTGGCGAGTTGCGTCACGTCCGCCTGCGTGTAGCCGCCATCGACGCCGAGCGTGTGCAACTCCATCAATTCGCGGCCGTAGTTTTCATTGAGCCCGCTCTGGCCGTTTTTGCCTGCCGCCTGCGAATGCGGCCCGATGCTCAGCCAGTTGTCCAGATACATCAGCATGGCCGGACTCTCGGCGACGGCGACGAGCAAATCGTAGAACTTTCCGAGAGCGCGGGGACGGATTACGTCACGCTCGTAAGCCGTCGTGTAAAAAACGTCCTGATTCTTGTACTGATAGACATTGAAGTGGTTGAACCAGAAATCGGTCATCACTTCAAGCAGCTGCCGCTCCGAATAAACCTCGCGGATCAGCTTGGCCTGCTGGAGTTCGCTCGCGACCACTGCCTGGGGATTCGCAAACGCGCGAAACACTTCGCGCTCCTGCGGCGTGAAATCGGCGCTCAAACGGTCGCGCTGGTCCGGCCTCAGCAGATTCGGAAAATTGACAAGCTTCTCGGGAGGCGTGGCTTCGAAGGCAGCCAGCCGTTTTTCTTTCGGCAGCGCAACAATCGTGTCGGCAAGAGCGCGCGCTTCGTCTTCCGACGAAGGTTGATTGACCGCAACAGATGAATCGGGAGCACCGCTCATCGCGGGAGGCGGCGTGGTCTTGGCGGCATCCTGCTGTTGCAGCCGCGCGACGTTCACCGCATAGACCAGTTTGAGTGCCGGATCGTCCGGGACCTGCCGCTTGCCCGCCATCACCTGCCGGATCACACCGTCCGACGGAAACGACTGCGCAAGAAGCTTCGCGTTCATACGCGTCGTCGCGTACGGAGCAAGCCGCGCGTTGAGCGCTGAATCGTCGATACTCTCGGGATGCAGCTGGTCTTCGATCCACGAATCGACACCCTGTGAAAGGACAGTCTGCACGTCGCCCGGACGCGGGCCAAACGTAAGCCGGTTGAGAGCGTGCAGTGCGTGCTGGGCATCGGTCAGAGCTGCGGCAGTTGCGATCGCTGCGTGGTGCGGCGAGGAAGCCGGCTCGGATTTGACCGCGGCCGGCGCCGCAGACGACTTGTTGGCGGCTGAGGTCGTCGTGGATTGAGGAATCGCCGGGGCACAGAGCTGCGGAATCAGCGCAAGTGCAATCGCTGTCTTCGCAAACAGACGCACGGCTACCTCCGGCGGGCGAGGGCTGCCAGCATTCTACTAAACCCGGCATCCGCTGCTTAGTTTCTATTCACCAAAGACGCCGAGCAACGCGATTTACGCGCCATTCACAAACCCGGGTGTATGATCTTTTCTCGCAAAGGCCCCGCGCCCGGATACGTCCCTGCGGGCGACAGGAGATCACCTTGGCAACCCCTTCGCAAGCGCCGTCGCCGGAAAAGCAAAAGCTTTACGAACAGATCGTCGACACGCTGACCGCGATTTTCGGATTGCACGCCGGCTATCGCCCGGTCCATGCAAAGGGGCTGGTATGCGAAGGCGTCTTCACGGCGAGCCCCGGAGCCGCTTCGCTCAGCCGCGCTCCTCACTTACAGGGAGATCCCACGCGTGTACTTGTGCGCTTTTCCGATTTCACGGGCATCCCGAATATTCCAGACAACGATCCGAATGCGAATCCGCGGGGCCTCGCCCTGAAATTCCAGCTTGCCGACGGCGGTGAGACGGACATCCTGGCGCATTCGATTAACGGCTTCCCGGTCAGCACGGCGGAGGGGTTTCTCGAATTCTTGCAGGCTCTGGCAGCGAGCACGCCGGACTCGCCTCATCCGACGCCCATTGAAAAGTTTGTAAGCAGCCATCGAGCAGCGATGTCCTTCGTCTCGCCGCGTCCTACTCCGGCCAGCTTCGCGACCGAATCGTTCTATGCGGTCAATGCCGTCCGTTTCGTGAACTCGCAAGGCGACCAGCGGTACGGCCGCTATCAAATCCATCCAGCCGCAGGCGAACAGCACCTGACCGCTGAAGAAACCGCCAAAATGTTGCCGAATTTCCTGTTTGACGAACTCGAAGACCGCCTCGTGCGCGACCCCTTTCGGCTCAAACTGATCGCTCAAATCGCAAGTGAGGACGACAACGTCACCGACGGCTCAGTCACTTGGCCCGACGAGCGCGAACAGATCGAACTCGGCACGATTCGGGTCAGCAAAGTTCTCCCGGACAGCGCCGCCGCTCAGCAGCGCCTGATTTTCGATCCGGTGCGTCTCGTTGATGGGGTCGAGCTGTCGGATGATCCGCTGCCGGCGGCGCGCTCGGCCGTTTACAGCATTTCCTACGCCCGCCGTAATTCATAGTGGATGTTGCGTGTTCGAAATTGGTCAGGGCGAGACGACCACAACCAGAACTGGCAGGGCCGCGATCTCATTCCTTTGCGACTTCTTCAGCCTTTGCCAAAACCGGATCGCGGTTCTCGACGATGTCCTCGGCGCTTGCTTCTATGGCTATCGTAGGAGTAATTCCAACCGACTCGAACTGGCTCCCGTCGGGGAAATTGCACCGAACAGTCCCGAGCATGAATGTCATCCCCTCATACGGCTGAAACTGATAGGGCTGTCCCGTACTCCCCTGCGTGGTTTCGCCGATAATCGTTGCGCGGCCATTGTCTTTGAAAGGCATCACAAGGTCTTCGCATGCAGAGCCACAATAACGGTCAACGACGAACACGAGTCTCCCAGAGTAGGCCTGAGGAGCGGGTTGTACAGTTCTACTGGGTATAAGCAACATTGCTTCGGCCCGACCTTGCGCCTCGAAAAGGGCAATGTGCCTCGGAGTCAATTCATTCCACGTTCTCCACGGCTGGTTCATCAGAGCGCCAATCAACTGCAGGGGAGTCACGCCGCCACCGTTCCCGCGGACATCGATGACCAGGCTTGAAGCACTCCGATACTCGGATTCCAGGGCGAGAGCTGTCTGTTCATAATTCGGATCGCCGAACGACGGAATCTTGATATACGCCATTTGATCCTTCACAAGCCATCGCCCCTCAGACGCATTTATACCCTGGCCCACTTCCTGCCGTGATGCGCCCCGCTCGACTCTCACCTTCGTTCCATTCTCGAGGGTTACGACAAACGTGTCGGGAAACAGGAAAGGCATATTCATCACATGGCTTCTGGCTATTCGCTCATTCGAGGCGCTCACATACTGCATCTGCTCGTTCATGACCTTATCTATGGCAACGCCGTCCAGTTCACTTACCACGCTTCCTCTCGGAAGGTCCTCTTGTTCGCTCGACGTCACCACCCATTGCCCACCAAGGTTCTCCACCCAGAAAGGGAGGGGCTGCCCGTAATGCTCGTTCAGCCAATCATCAACAAAGCGTGTGTGGCCATTTTTCAACGTTCCTACGAATTTGAGGGTAGCGAGGTCGAATGCCTTCCTCCCCGGAGTAGAAACGATCTGGTTGAGATATTGACGATAGGCTTGGTCGATATCGATTCCTTGGCCGTGTGCAAAATAGAGCCTGACCGCGGAATAGATCTTTGTCGCGATCTCGACTCTATCTACAGTGCCAATCTCGGCGCTTGTCGGCCCGAAGGCGGCCGCGCCGAAATTGAAGAAGATATCGGCTACCAGGAGGGTGGCCGTGCACAGACATACTCTGGCCAGGCGGTTTGTCATTCGCGTGTTTCTCCTCTCCCGCTGCCGGGTGCCTTCATTTCGGATCCGCGACGCAGGGTCTTTTGGTCCAAACGCGGTTCATAACGATCGGTTCGAGCTCGCCGAGATTGCGCGATGTCGCGCATATGTTACTTTCTGTAACGTTACACTATGTAACTCACGCACCGGGAGTATGTCAACGGCAAATTTCCCAGCCGGGATTTCGCGTTTCCCCCGCGAGCCTTTTTCAGGATCCGCCGCGACTTGTTGCGGTCAGAAAACTGAGGTAGGCAACTCTCCCGGCGAGTTGCTTAGGATTTATCCCGCCGGGCTACGGCAAGCTCCGCAAGCCGGCGGGCAGTCGCTTGAAATTTCCTCGAGATCCTCATGGTCGGTAGCCGAACCAAAAAAGAAATTTAGAAACTTTGTCCCGGCTCGGGAATCTGATCGAAAGGTCCTGCCACAAGGGCGCGCCCACGGAGAGAGCAAATGGCAAAAATGAAAGTCATCCAGGTTCCAAAGCCGAAGGCCGATTTTGAAATCGTCGAACGCGAGATTCCCGAGCCCGGCCCCGGCCAGATACGCATCAAAGTTCACGCTTGCGGCGTTTGCCATAGCGACTCGGTGACCAAGGAAGGGCTTTTCCCCAATATTCAGTATCCGCGCGTTCCGGGACACGAAGTCGTCGGTGTCGTTGACGCGATTGGCGCAAGCGTCCTCGGCTGGAAGGTTGGCCAGCGTGTGGGCGTTGGTTGGCACGGCGGCAATTGCGGTTACTGCAACTCGTGCCGCCGCGGTGACGCATTTGCTTGCGAGAACTTGACAGCCATCACAGGGCTTACCTCGGACGGCGGCTATGGCGAATACATGATTGCGCGCTCTGAGGCCGTCGCACTGGTTCCCGAAGGCCTCTCGGCCAGCGACGCGGCCCCGCTGATGTGCGCCGGTGTCACCACGTTCAACGCGCTTCGCAACAGCGGGGCGCGCCCCGGCGACCTGGTGGCCGTCTTCGGACTCGGCGGACTCGGTCATCTCGGCGTGCAGTATGCAGCGCGCCTCGGATTCCGCACCGTTGGCATCGCGCGCGGCAAGGACAAAGAAGCGCTCGCCAAGCAGTTGGGCGCCGTCGGATACATCGACAATGCGGTCGAAGATCCGGCCGCAGCGCTGCAAAAGCTTGGCGGCGCAAAAGTGATCCTCGCCACCGTTACCGACGCCGAGGCCATGGCCGCCGCCATCGGCGGCTTGGGCACACGAGGCACGTTCCTCGTCATCGGCGCCACGGGCCCGTTCGAGATCAACCCGCTGTTTTTGCTGTTGGGAAGCCGCTCGATCAAGGGGTGGTATTCGGGCACGTCCATCGACTCGCAAGACACGATGGCGTTCAGCGCGCTCGAAGGTGTCCGCTCGATGAACGAGATTTTCCCGTTCGAGCGCGCCCCCGAAGCGTACGCGCGCATGATGAGTGGGCAAGCGCGCTTCCGCGCCGTCATCACCATGCCAAGCGCCTGAACGCGTCCGAAAAAAATCGCGCCAGCCGGAGGATCGAGCGATCGCCGGCTGGCGCGAAGTGGTTTTTAGGTTCCCGAAACTACTTCCCGGGAATTTTCAAAGAGTCGAGCGCGCTAGAAACCGTCTGCTTGCTTGGGTGAGCCGGCCGGATGCTCGGCAATGTAGGTGCGCGCGTGGTTGAGTTGGGCAAGATCAGGATCGGCGTCCTTCCAAGCAGCGAGAAAATCGGCGTAAGCCTTCGAGGCACCGGAAAGATCGCCGGATTTTTCGCTGGCGAGCGCAATACCGTAAAGGGGAAAGCCCGAGCGTGGGCGTTCGATCAGCGCGCGTTCGTAAGCGGCCTTTGCGCCGGCCCAATCGCCCACCGATATCAGGGCTGCCGCTTCGGTTTCGCCCACCGGGCGAACGTAATAGGGAGGCTCGCGATAACCCATGTCTTTTTCTTCCTTCGCCGCTCGGGCGAAAAGGTCTTTTGCTTGGTCTGTTCGCTTGTTGAGCGTCGCGCATGAACCGCGCAATTCGAGTGACATGATCGAGAGCGTGCTGAGCAGCGGCTCGATCATAGCGTCGGGCATAATCTTCAATTTCAACGGATCGGTCGAGGGTTTGCTCGCCGTTTTCGGTTTTCTGTCGGGCGTGTCATTCAGTTGCTGCGTCATTCGCCAAAGTTCCGCGTCGAACCGCGCAGACGCTTGCTGCGCTTTCGACGCATCGCTCGCCTCGACAGCCTGCATTCCCCCTGCGAATTGAGCGAGTTGCCGCGCGAGATATTGCAGATTGGGCTGCGAATCGGGCGGCGCGGCATTCTGCAAAAGCTGCAAGACCTGTGTCCAGTCGGCAGTCCGCAACGCGACGGGAAGCTCTGGATTCAGGCGGGACATCGAATCGCGCGGCCAGCCGGTGTAAAGAGTCGTATCGAGTTCGCCGCGAGCGCCCGGAATTTTTGCAGAAAGCAGTGTGGCCTGCTTCAGCTTGCCTTCTTCCATCAGGTTCGCGATCGCGTACATCAAGTTGTGAACGTAGTTCCAATCGTCGTCGACCGCGACGTGCTGATCACGCATGTACCCTTCGTCGACTTCGGTCGAAGCGCTGAAGGCCTGCTCGGCGCGGGCATAGTCACCCATGCGGTAGAAAATGTGTCCGGGCATGTGGACCATGTGTCCGGACGCCGGCGAGAGGCTACCCAATATTTCGGCGCTGTGCTCGGCGCGTTCCGGATGTGCGCCGGCTTCGAGCGCGTGAATGTAATAGTGATTCGCGGCGGAATTCTGCGGCTCGTGCTGGAGGACACCTTCGAGCATCGCGAGCGCTTCTTTTTGTCCGGCCTTCGGCTCGCCTTTGTCGTCAAATCCGTCTTCCAACTTGACGGCAAGTACGATTCGCGCGTGCGTGTCCTTGGGGAATTTTTTGACGAGCCGGCGCAAAATCGCGGTTTCCTCGGAAGAATCCGCGTCGGCCTTGCCGCTCTGCTGCGCCTTTTCATAGGCCGCGCTGGCATCGATGTAATAGCGTTCGTGTTTGGCGGCGTGCTTTTCCAGGCTTACCGCCTTTGCGAGCGCGCGGCTCGCATACCCTTGCGAAGTGCCGTGGTAGAAGCTCTCGGCCTTGTACAGGCCCCAGTAGCACATCGCGCAGCCGGGGTCGACGCGAATCGCCTGCTCGAAGGCGCGCGCCGATTCGTAGTCCCAGAAATCGTGGAGCAGGTTCAGTCCCTGGTCGAACCACATCTGTACTTCGGGGCTGCCGGTGATCTGCAAGCGGACGTTGCCGGCTCCGCCAATTTTTTGCGGTGCGGGAAGCTGGTCCGGCGGAATTTCATCTTTCGTTTCCATCATGGCGGGAGACATTCCCGGCATATTCATCTGCGCGGAGACGAAAGCGGGAAAGGCTGCGAAGGAAACGGCGGTGGCTGCGTAAACAGCGAATTTGCGGAGGCTCATCGAGGACTCCTGCAACCGGCAGCAGCGAGTCTAGCAGAAAAAGGGGCGAGCCAGAGACTCGCCCCTTTTGAGCCCGAGAAACACGGCGTCAGTTGAACTTCTTCAAGTAAATGTCCTTGATGAAGACTTCTCCGGTCGATTCGATTTCGAATCCGATGTGGCCGGTCGACTGGTAGTACATCGGATCGTTGTCGACGAAAACCGAAGCAAGGTGACCGTTGAGGAAGTGCAGATAGGTGTGGCCGCGAGCGATGACTTCCTCGTCGTTCCAATCGTCCTTGTGGAACCACGATGTGAGCGTCGCTGCATCGGCCAGAGTCGCGAGCAACTGCTTTGCTTGGCCGGGATTTGCGATCACAACTTCGCCGGGCCAAGCCACGATTCCGCGTCCCGACGCCTGCTCGTAAAACTGGCCGGGGTAGCGATCGGTGTTGTCGAAGTCATATTGCGGGCCGCCCATGTCATATTTCGATTCCATGCCACGATCCGGCGGCGTTCCGCGCGGCTGGCCGCTCGGGCAGGGTCCCTGCGGGCCGCGACCCGCGAAACCGCCGCCACCTGGCGCACCGCCGCCCGCTGCGGCTCCTGTTGCCCCGGCGCCACGGCCGGCAGCTCCGCCTGGCGGCGGTCCGCCCGGACCGCGGCCCATGCGCGGGTAGTGCGGCGAATTCAGATCCTCGCTGAGCCAGCTGCGGTATTGAATACCGCTGTTGACCATGCCGGTGCCCTTCATGCGCACCTTGAGGTCAAAATCGCCCGCAAGACCGATCTGTGAATAGATGTAGATTGTGCCGGTCGGAGCCTCGCAAGTTGAATTGGCGTAGATCGCGCCGTCTTTCACCGACCAGTGAGTTCCATCCGAGGTCCAGTTGTTGAGCGTGGTGCCGTCGAAAAGCGAAAGGAAGCCGTTGTTGTCGTTGTAATCGGCGGCAGCGGCATGCGTGAACCCGCCGCCACCTCCGCGACCGGCTTGTGCACCCGGCGCGCCAGCCGGAGCGCCCTGCGCAGGCTGTTGCGAGGAAGCGAGCGGCGAATAAGCCAGACAGGCTAATGCCGCGATGGCGACTGCAATGCCGGCCGTGGAAACGAATTTGCCGACCTTCCCTTTGCGGAATTTCATTTTTCCCCCCTCAAAGTGTTTCCGAAACTTTTGAATCCGAGCCGGCCCGGAGTCGATTCCGGGAGACCGGCCGCAGCGAGATACGCGCAGGATTCCTGCTCCGTTCGCCCGGAACGACGGCGATTGTACACTTGATTTCGGATTGCGCCAGTGTTTTTAGAAAAAGTTTCAATGCAGAAACGGAAGGAATATTCGAGCCGAAACTCGAGCCAACGGTCGCCGGGAGTGTCGGGCGGGCAAGCCTGAGGGGCTGGGGTGGCAAACGGCGATTCGTTCCTCTTGTGAGGAGGCCAGTTGTGGCAACAAGTCGACCGAAGTCGCCGCAAGTGGGCTTCGATGGGCAGATGTTGAGCCGATGCCCAATTCTCCGTGGACATTACTAATCGGTTTGCGTATAAGAACTGCAAGCCCGTGGGGGCGAACATCTGAAGGAGGATCGGCATGGCCAAGAAATCAGCAAAGGGCTCAAAGAAGGCAAAACCCGGGGCAATGAAGCCTGCGAAGTAAGTTTCGCGGGACGTCTTCCCGGCGCGCCGGGAAGAGCAAGGCATCGGCTGAGGTTCAAAGGGCTGCGGAGTAGGCATCGCAGCCCTTTTTTATTTCTGGAACCGACCGCCGACCTGCTCAATTCGTGCTTTGTGTCGTGTCCTTTAGAACCAGGACCAGAACGCGGCCGTCGGAGTGGAATTCGCCGCCCGTTGCCGTTTTTGCGGTGGTGAGGGCATCGACAGGGGAGATATGGTCGCGCGCGATAACCAGGCCCGTGCTTGAGAGGGTGGCGTTGACGTATTCGCGTTCGCCATCGATCGCCGGATCGATCTTGTGGGTCAGGCCGTTGTTACGCTGGTCGCGCTCGAAGCCGATATCGTGCGTCGCCGCAATGCACCAAACCGGACGGCCAGCGGTCGTGTAGTCCGATTTCCAGGCGCGCAGATGGTTGCGCGACTCGACGACCTTTACTGGCTCAGCGTGGGCAAAGCCGTAGTCCTGCGCGCGTCCGAAAAGAAACAGCGTGCTCATCGGCATGGTTAGGTAAGCGTCCTTTTGGACCGTGGCGAGCGCGCCTGCCAGAATCGTGTCACCGACCGAGCGATCCACCTGCACCCATCCAGCGGCTTTGAACGCGGCGGCGACCTGGTCCTCGGTACCAACGATAAGGATGTTGACCATGTCGCCGGGATTGCCGGCGGGATCGGAAACCCGGCGCGGAATCTTTGCCAGAAGATCCGGCGGGAAATTGGGAATGGCCGCGTCGGGCAAGAATGCCGCGCCCGCTGTACCGGTGCCTGCGTTGAGGATGGCAACGGTCACATGGAAGGACCCGGTTGCGGTGGCCGCCTCTTTGGTTCCCTGATTAATGCCGAGGAAGAGACGGCCGGGTATCGGAATATCCGACTTCTGGCTGGCGCCCAAGGAGAATGGTTGACCGCCCGCTTGGCTCGCGCCGATGCGACCGATCAATGCTCCGTGGCCGGAATTGGCGACCGGATATTCGCGAACAAGATCGCGCCAGCTGCGCGCAAGGCCGTCCGGAGTGAACGTCTGGTCTCTGCTTTTTGCGTCCGCGGCCGGGTATGTTGCGTTCCCGGTGGCCGTCACCTCGATCTCGGCGCCGGCTAAAAGATCGAGTTTGGTATCGAGCCACATCGTCGTGGCGGGCACGTCAAAATCGTACGATTTGCCGGCCGCAGCTGTTGTACCTACCGATGCGGCGGCGTTGGGTGCTGGCGTGGTT
>DATMLZ010000085.1:0-5117 GCA_035569955.1 Candidatus Acidiferrum sp. | reverse complement strand
CCGGAACGATACCTTCGGGTTGTTCTTCGACAACACCTTCGTGATCGCTGCCGTCGTCGTCGTCTTCCCGTGATCGATGTGCCCGATCGTCCCGATGTTCACGTGCGGCTTACTCCGCTCGAATTTCTCCTTCGCCATCGCTCTCCGCTCCTCGGTACGTCTCTTGGTTTCCTAAGATCTCGTTATATTCCGGCCCCGCCCAACGCCTCCGGCGCAAATCCGGTTACTTCTTGTGGCCGCTCCCGCCACCGTTCTTTCCGACGATGTCATCGGCGATGTTGGGCGGCGCCTGCTGATAGTGCGAAAAGTGCATGGTGAAGCTGCCGCGACCCTGCGTCTTGCTGCGAATATCGGTCGCATAGCCGAACATTTCGGCGAGCGGCACCTGCACGTTGATAATTTCGCTGCCCGATCGCGATTCGCGTCCTTGCAGCTGCCCGCGGCGCGAGTTGAGGTCTGCAATCACAGGCCCCATGTAATCTTCCGGAACGACGACTTCGACGCGCATGATCGGCTCGAGAAGTTTCGGGCCGGCGCGGCGCACAGCTTCCTTGAAAGCCATCGAGCCGGCAATCTTGAACGCCATTTCCGAGCTATCGACATCGTGGTAGCTGCCGTCGATTACGACGACAGCAAGGTCGGTCATACCGTAGCCTGCGAGAACTCCGCTTTCCATGGCTTCAGCTACGCCGTCCTCAATCGGAGGAATAAATTCCTTGGGGATCGCACCGCCGATGACCTTGTCAATGAAAAGCAGGCGATGTTCCTTGTCAAAGTGCCACTTACCACCCTTGCCGACGATCTGCTTTGCCAGATTGTCGAGCTCGTCGGTCGACATTTCGTGCATGTCGGTCTGCCCCGTGCTCGGCAAAGGCTGCACGGTGAGCTTCACGTGGCCATATTGACCGCGGCCGCCGGACTGCTTGATGTGTTTGTGCTCGGCTTCGGCCAATTTCAAAATTGTCTCGCGGTAGGCGACCTGCGGGCGGCCCACATTGGCCTGCACGTTGAACTCGCGCATCATGCGGTCAACGATGATTTCCAGGTGCAATTCGCCCATCCCGGAAATTAGGGTCTGGCCGGTTTCTGCATCGGTGTGAACGCGGAAGGTGGGATCTTCCTGGGCAAGCTTTCCGAGTGCGGTGCCCATTTTTTCCTGGTCAGCTTTGGTTTTGGGCTCAATCGCGACCGAGATGACGGGCATCGGGAATTCAATCGATTCGAGGACGATGGGCTTGTCTTCGTTGCAGAGCGTGTCGCCCGTCGTTACGTTCTTCAGGCCCACGCAAGCGGCGATGTCGCCCGCTTCGATCGATTCGATTTCCTCGCGCTTATTGGCATGCATGCGCAACAAGCGGCCGATGCGCTCACGCGTTTTTCTGGTCGAGTTGTATACGTTTTGTCCGGCCTTGAGAACGCCCGAATAAACGCGGATATAAGTGACGTGGCCGACGAACGGGTCGGTCATGATCTTGAAGGCGAGCGCGGCAAACGGTTGATCATCCGAGGCACGGCGCAGCTCAGGTTCTTCGGTGTCCGGCTGAATGCCCTCGACCGGCGGAACGTCGATCGGGGAAGGCAGATAATCGATGACCGCATCCAGAAGCGGCTGCACGCCCTTGTTCTTGAATGCAGAGCCCGCAATCACAGGAACAAGCTTCAGCGCGATGGTCGAACGGCGCAGGGACGCGCGCAGCTCGGCAGGCTCGAGCTTATGCTGCTCGAGGTATTTCGCCAGAATCGCATCGTCGTGCTCGGCGATGTATTCGACTACTTTTTCGCGATGTTCCTTGTAAAACTCGGGGCTCAAACCGGAGGCGGAGATGGCGCGGTCAACATCAGGGTGGGATTTACGGTAATCAGCGTCCCAAAGCTTTTCGAGAGCGACAATTTCGTACTCGGCGCCAAGCGTTTCGTCTTTCCAGATGATGGCGCGCTCCTCGATAAAGTCGATCACGCCAATGAAGCTATCTTCACGTCCGATGGGATGGGTGACGGGAACCGGGTGGGCCGAAAGCCGCTGGCGCATCGATTTTATCGAGTGCTCGAAATCGGCGCCAATGCGGTCCATCTTGTTGATAAACGCAATACGCGGGACGCGATACTTGTCGGCCTGGCGCCATACGGTTTCCGACTGCGGCTGCACACCGGCGACGGCGTCGAATACGGCGACAGCGCCATCCAAAACGCGCAATGAGCGCTCGACTTCGACCGTAAAGTCCACATGGCCGGGGGTGTCGATAATGTTGATGCGGTATTTCTTGTCAAAACGCACCCATGAAGCTGTGGTCGCAGCCGACGTGATCGTGATGCCGCGTTCGCGCTCCTGCTCCATCCAGTCCATCGTGGCAGTGCCTTCGTGGACTTCGCCAATCTTATAGGTCACACCCGTATAGAACAGGATGCGCTCGGTGCACGTCGTCTTGCCGGCATCGATGTGCGCCATGATCCCGATATTGCGGGTCTGATCGAGTTGGACTTGCCTTGCCATGATCGAATTGGTTTCCCCGGTTTCGAGCCCGATTACCAACGATAGTGCGCGAAAGCCTTGTTCGCTTCCGCCATGCGGTGCACGTCTTCCTTCTTTTTCACGGCGCCGCCGCGGCCATTGGCCGCATCCAGAATTTCGCCGGCCAGCTTTTCGGTCATCGAACGGCCCGAGCGTGTCCGCGCATAAAGCACGAGCCAGTGGATCGCCAGCGATTGCCGGCGGAACGGGTTCACTTCGACGGGAACCTGATAGTTCGCGCCGCCCACGCGCCGCGTCTTAACTTCGAGTGTCGGCTTGCAGTTTTCGACGGCCTTCTTGAAGAGCGTGAACGCGTCGTCGTTGGCAGACTTCCCCACCTGATCCATCGCCTTGTAAAAGATGGTCTGCGCGGTGGAGCGCTTGCCGTCGTACATCATGCTCGAAATAAATTTTTGAACCAGGTCGCTGCCGTACACCGGATCTCCCGGAATCTTTCGGCGAAGGACCCATCCTTTGCGAGGCATTCTTCAGCTTCTCCCGTTCGAACGTTTACTTCGAAGCGGCCGCTTTGGGCCGCTTGGCGCCGTATTTCGAGCGCCCCTGCTTGCGATTTTCAACACCGGCCGCATCGAGCGTGCCGCGAACAATGTGATAGCGAACACCCGGCAGGTCTTTCACGCGGCCCCCGCGCACGAGCACGATCGAGTGCTCCTGCAGGTTGTGCCCGATGCCGGGGATGTAGGTCGTGACTTCCGCGCCGTTTGTCAGGCGCGCACGAGCCACCTTGCGCAACGCGGAGTTGGGCTTTTTCGGCGTCTGCGTTTTTACCTGTACGCAAACCCCGCGCTTCAACGGGCAATTTTCAAGCGCCGGACTCTTGGTCTTGGTCTTGATTTTTTTCCGGCCATAACGCACCAGTTGCGCAAACGTCGGCACGCCCTACCTCCATGTGATTCGACAAAAATATGTTCGGCGTAATTCGGCGCACGGATAAACATCCCGCGCAGAAATCTGCGTGTGCATGAACAGAAGAAGTTCGCCCTGCCCCGAGGGAAAACCCAGGTACTCCGCGAAGACGCTTCACCCTATGGAGTGAACTGCATCTGCAAAAGCGGAGAGGCTCTCACGGCTTTTCGGGGCTGGCGCCCCATTTCGGCCGCCCTTCCCGCCCCCGTTCCGTCGTTCTTTGTTCCGGGGTCAGGAAGACTTCCCTAATCACCACCGGGCTCAACAAGCCCCAAACAGCCGCTAAGTATAGGAAAAACAGTAGCAAGTGTCAACCACCTTCCCTGTGGAAAAAATGGCACGAAATGGGCGGGCGACCTCGTTTGTGGCCAGGCGAAATATTCTGTCAATTCGGCGCGGTATGGGGTATCTAGCCAGGGGGGTTCGGACGTGCCTTTGGCTCGAATCTGGGTCCGGACGAGGATATTCGGGGGGCCATGAAAGGCCTATTACTCATAGCTGGGATTGGATTTGCGGGTTTTGCCCTTTTATCAAGCATCGGCGGCGGTCAAACGGCCCGTCTGCCGCACTCGCACCTGATGATCGTGGTCGAAAAGGGACTTCCGGGGGCAACGATCTTCGATGCCGATTCCGACTCTGCGGTCTGCGACGCCGATGTCGCCATCTTCAGTCCGCACGAGGCGGCCTTTTCGCTCGATGGGCGCGTCGCCTACATTCCGATCTACGGTTCGACCAATGAAGGTGTGCCTGGCACAAACGAACACGCCATCGATTTTTTCAGCACGGCCGATTGCACCAAGATCGCAACGCTCGACACCGGAAAATATTTGCGTCCGCATGGAATGTGGGTCGGCCAGAGTGGCATGCTCTACGTCACTTCCGAAATCGCACAGTCGGCGCTGGTCGTCGATCCGGCGCAGCGCAAAATCATCGCCACGATTCCCACGGGCTCGGAATGGACGCACATGCTCGCCGTCATGCCCGACGAAAAAATCGCATTCACCAGTAACGTTCGTTCGAAAACGATCTCGGTGCTCGATATTCCTGATCGCAAGATCGCCAAGACCATAACCACGACTTCGAACAATCACCGCATGACGCTCAGCCCCGATCACAAATGGTTCGTCACGAGCCTGGAGCAAGGAGAGGTATTGTTTTACCGCACGTCGGACTACGCGCTCGATTTTTCGGTCGAGGTCGAGGGATGGGCGTTTGTCGGGAAGTTTGGCGCGGATGGCTTTTATTACGAGATGGGATCTGGTTCCTCTCGCGAAAGCAAATCCTGGGGGGCGGGACCGGTGCGCGTGTGGAAGATCGATCCGGCTGCCCGCAAAGTTGTCGCAACCTCGACCGAAGATTTGGGCGGCGGCACCGGTTCGCTCGAAATCAATCCGTTCAACGGCAAACTCTATGTGAGCGCGATGAACAACAATCAGCTCGACGTGCTCGATCCCGCCACGTTGAAGCTGCTGAAGCGAATCCCCACCAAAGACACGCCCGATTGCATCCAGTTCAGCGCCGTCCGCTGACCCGGCCCTAGTCCGGATTTCTCACCAGGGATTGGGGAAGAAGGTTTCGGCAGTGCGGTTTCGAAGAATTGCCTGGCATGGGTGACCAAGTCCCTTTTGGAAGAGGGCGGGACGTTGTAGAAACAGGGCTTGCCCGCGGCTTTGTGCAGAAT
>DATMLZ010000084.1:0-11244 GCA_035569955.1 Candidatus Acidiferrum sp. | reverse complement strand
CCGCCGATGCGAGGATTCGCGCACGGGGGCGCAACCCAAGTGACTTCGCGGCGTCTTCCGAAGCGATCAAGAGCGCACAGGCGCCGTCGTTGATACCGGAAGCATTTCCCGCGGTGACGGTTCCTTCGGGCTTCACGACCGGCTTGAGCCGAGCGAGGGCTTCGAAGGTTGTGTCTGGCCGCGGATGTTCGTCCCGCGTGACTTCGAGCGCTGGGTCGCTCTTCTGCGATAGCCCGACGGGCGCGATTTCTAACGCGAAAAATCCATTCTCCTGGGCCGCGGCGGCTCTTCGCTGGCTGCGCAAGGCAAACTTGTCCTGATCCTCGCGCGAGATGTGGAATTGTTCCGCTACGTTTTCGGCTGTCTCGGGCATCGAGTCCACGCCGTATTTTGCCTTCATCTGCGGATTGATGAACCGCCAACCGAGCGTCGTGTCCTCAAGCTTCGTGTTGCGCGAAAAGGCCCCATCCGCTTTGCCCATCACGAACGGCGCGCGCGACATACTCTCGACGCCGCCGGCGATGAGGAGCGACGCTTCGCCGCTTTTGACGGCGCGGGCGGCTGTGGCGACGGCGTCCATACTTGATCCGCAGAGGCGATTGAGCGTCGTGCCGGGAATTTCCTTCGGCAATCCAGCGAGCAGGAGCGCCATGCGGGCCACGTTGCGATTATCTTCGCCGGATTGATTGGCGCAACCGCAGATTACATCGTCGAGTTTGGACCAATCGACGCCGGGATTCCGCGACATCAGCGCGCGAATCGGCAGCGCGGCAAGGTCATCGGCGCGGATCGAGGAAAGTGCGCCGCCGTATCGGCCGAAGGGAGTTCGAATCGCGTCGCAGATATAAGCCGATGGCATCTCTAGGATCCCTCTTTCTCCAGGGAGCGCACTTTGCTCATGGGGACTCTCCTGTGAGTTTGATCAAGCCAGCATTGAGCCCAAAAGCGCGGCTTGTTTGCGCAAGACAGGCAAAAATTCCGAAATCATCCGCTGGCGCGTGACACGTGCCGCCGCCACTCCGCTGTTCATCGCAGCCACGATGCGGCCCGAGCGCGAAGTGACCGGCACGGCGATCGACCGAAGTCCGGGCTCCAGTTCCCCGTCAACCAGCGAGTAACCGTCGAGGCGCGCGCGCTCGATCGTGCGTGACAGCTGAGTCTTGTCGACGATGGTCTTGGCCGTAAGGCGATCAACCCGCACGCGTCGCAGAAAAGCGGCAAGGTCTTCGAGCGGAAGCGCAGCGAGCATTACGCGTCCCATCGAAGTGCAATACGCGGGCAGGCGGCTGCCAATGGCGAGGCCGATGGACATGACGCGGTGCGTCGCCGAGCGCGCGACGTAAACCATTTCGTCGCCATCGAGAACGCCGAGTGACGAGGACTCGTGCAGCACCTCGGTTACGTGCTGCAGAAGCGGAAAGCCCAGAGACTCGAGCGAATTCGAGGAGAGGTAGGAAAACCCGAGTTGGAGAATGCGCGGGCTCAGGCGATAGAGTGACGCGTCGTGGGATGCATAACCGAGCATTTCGAGCGTGATCAGCAAGCGTCGAACCGAAGCGCGCGAAAGCCCCGTGCGCGCGGCGATCTCCCCCACGGAGAGAGAATCGGTCATTCGTTGAAAGGCTTCGATCACCTGAAGTCCGCGGGCGAGCGAAAGAACGAAGTCGGGGTTACCGGAGAATTCGGCCCAACGATCGGGCGCTTGACGAGGCGCTGGATGGGGTACCATGGCGATTTTCGTGAGTGCCGATTATCGCACATTGTCACTCAGCTTGACGCCCGTATGTCGCCTGTTGTTAAATTTGCGCGCTCAATTTGTTTATCGGAGTGCGTTAATCGCGCAGAGAAAAATGGCGCCATTCCTGACCTTGCCGAACGCGAACGAGCAGTTCGTTCATCGCGGCGACACGGTCGCGCTCGAGGGGTTCATGCATTTGATCCCCTTCGCGGCCGGGCACGAAATCATCCGACAGAGGACCTGCGACCTGACGCTCGTCCGGATGACACCAGACCTGAGTTACGGCCAGGTGATCGGGCCGGTCTCGTGCCCAAGCTCGTGATTTCGCGGGACGGCAATCGGGGGGTTGGCTCCCTCGACCGGTTCGGCGGCGCGGCAAAGCGCCGATGGCCCCGACCACTGAAGTGCGCGAGAATACGTCATGGCGGGTGCGATTCGCCGACAGGTCCTGCCCCGTCCAGGTGCGAGTCGTCTGTTTTGCTCGACCTGTATGTTCGGACCGAACAAGCCCATGGCGTTACGGCGGTAGAAGCACGACGCGCGCGACCGAGGCTCACGAGGTGAGCGCATGAAGAGTTTCGACCCAATTCCCGAAGGCAGTCAGCCCGAGCGACGGTATCCGGGATACGTTTCGACGCAGCTGCGCAATCCCCGACAGCCATTGATCCTGATGCCGCAGACGCTTTCCGAGCTGACCGGTCCGGTCTACGGCCATGGCCCGATCGCCGAGACCGACAACGATCTCACGCGGCAGGGCCCGGGCGAGCCGCAAGGAGCCCGGATTATCGTGTCCGGCCGCGTCCTGGACCAAGGCGGGAAGCCGCTCTCGGGTGCTCTGGTCGAAGTGTGGCAGGCAAACGCCGCCGGCCGCTACCGGCACGCCAACGACAATCACCCCGCCCCTCTTGATCCCAACTTTAGCGGTGCGGGACGCACCATGACCGACAGCGAAGGGCGCTATCGTTTTGTCTCGATCAAGCCGGGCGCATACCCGTGGCGGAATCATTACAATGCGTGGCGTCCTGCGCATATTCACTTCTCGCTCTTTGGCACTTCGTTTCTCTCGCGCATGGTGACGCAGATGTATTTCCCAGGCGATCCGCTGATCCCGCTCGATCCGGTGCTGCATTCCATTTCGGACGAGAAAGCGCGAGAGCGGCTCATTTCGAAATTTGATATCGAAACGACGATCCCGGAGTGGGCGCTGGGCTATCGCTTCGACATTGTGCTGCGCGGGCGCGAAGCGACTCCTTTCGAGAACAAGCGATGAAAGTTGAACGAGATTTTGTCCCCACAGGCTCGCAAACGGTTGGCCCGTATTTTCATGTGGGGCTTGTCCGCGAAGGCAGCGATGCCGGCAAGCTTGTCGCGCCTGGAGCCAAGGGCGAGCACATTCGCCTTGCGATTCACGTGCTGGACGCAGAGGGTGCCGGCGTTCCCGATGCGATGATCGAACTGTGGCAGGCTGACTCGAACGGCAAATACAATCATCCCGACGACCCTCAGGACAAAACGCCTGATCCCGCCTTTCGAGGCTACGGGCGGCTCCCGACCGACAAAAACGGAGCGCTCGCGTTCGAAACGGTGCGGCCCGGTCGAGTGCCCGGGATTGACGGCGCCCTACAGGCCCCTCACATTAACGTGCATATCTTCTCGCGCGGTATACTGCGTCACGTCTCGACGCGCATCTATTTCGCGGGAGACCCAGCGAACGCAGATGATGCGATTCTGCGGCTGGTCCCGGCGGCGCGGCGTGATACGTTGATGGCACGTCCCGATCCGCAACATCCGCGAACCTGGACGATCGCTTTCCGGCTGTGCGGCGAGGGCGAGACGGTTTTCTTCGACGTGTAGCAAATTTACGCAACGCATCTGAAAGACCCGGATGACGGCACGGCTGATCGAAAACCTCGCCACGACACCGGAGTATGCCGCGATTTTTGCGGATGCTTCACTGTTGCAGGCGATGCTCGACTTCGAAGCGGCGCTCGCACGCGCCGAGTCGGCACAGAGTGTCATCCCTTCTTCTGCCGCCGATGCGATAGGGAAACAGGCGAGAGCGGAGAATTTTGACGCTGCAAAACTGGCCGAAGAGGGGCTGCGCGCCGGAACACTTGCCATCCCCCTTGTGAACGCTTTGACCGAACGCGTGCGCGCGGTTGACGAAGCAAGTGCGCGTTTCGTGCACTGGGGTGCCACAAGCCAGGACGTTTCCGATACCGCGGTTGTGCTGTTGCTGCGTCGTGCGCGCGCGGCGCTCCGCGCGGACTCGGCCGCGCTGCTCGAAGCGCTCCGATCGGCTTCTGAGCAACACGCTGGCGCAGTGATGCTCGGGCGGACGCTCTTGCAGGCTGCGCCACCGGTAACGCTGGGGCTGAAAATCGCAGGCTGGTTCGCCGCTTTGCGGCGGTCGTGGGTGCACCTGAACGCCGCGTTTAGCGAAACGCTGGTCCTGGAATTCGGTGGCGCAAGCGGCACGCTCGCTGCACTCGGTGAGCAAGCGATTCCGGTAGCGAAGGCGCTGGCGAAACAGCTCGATCTCACCTTGCCGGACGCACCCTGGCATGCGCATCGTGATCGGCTCGCCGCTGTGATTTGTGCGTGCGGAATTTACGTCGGGTCACTGGCGAAAATGGCGAAGGACGTTTCGCTGCTGATGCAAAGTGAGATAGGCGAAGCTTTCGAACCCGGTGGCGATGGACGCGGCGGATCGTCGACGATGCCGCACAAACAAAACCCAACGGCTTGCGCTCTGGCGATCGCGGCCGGAGATCGCGTGCCGGGGTATGTAGCGAGTTTTCTGGCGGCGATGCCTCAGGAGCACGAACGAAGTGTGGGAGGTTGGCACTCGGAAGCCGCAACGATCTCGCGAACAATCCAGGACACAGGGCTCGCCGTCGTCTCGATGCGCGAAATTGCCGAGGGATTGATTGCTGATCCCAAGCGGATGCGGGAAAACATTAGCGCAACTCGAGGAGCGATCTTCGCGGAGCGAGCGATGATGCGGCTGGGCGCAAGCATGGGCCGCGATGCGGCTCGCAGGCTGCTCGCGGACGCGGTCCGCGAGATGACCCAAAGTCGCTGGACGCTTGCCGAAGTGCTTGCGTCGATGCCGCAGGTAACTGCGGTGATGTCTTCGGCGGAGATTCGCAATCTGGACGATCCTGAAACATATCTTGGCGCCGCGGAGACTTTTCGCAAACAACTGCTCGCGTCGAGCGACTGAGGAATTCGCCCGTGCCATTTATTCCAGTGGAAGGCGCCAGACTTTTTTACCGGCTCGACGGACGAGACGATCGCCCGACGATTGTGTTTTCGCATTCGCTCGGGACCGATCACACGCTCTGGGACCGCCAGACCGCGGACCTACTGCCCCACTTTCGCGTGCTTCGCATCGACACGCGCGGACACGGCGCTTCGGATTCGACGCCCGGCGACTATTCGATCGAACGCCTCTCGCAGGACGTGATCGCAGTTGCCGACGCTCTCCACATCGCGCAGTTCGTGTTTTGCGGCCTTTCCCTGGGCGGAATGATGGGCCAGTGGTTGGGCGCGCATGCCGCCGGTCGCGTCACCCATCTGGTCCTTGCGAATACCTCGCCGAAGCTGACCAATCCCGGTCTGATGGAAGAGCGTCGCGTGAAGGTTTTGAAAGACGGGATGAGCGTGATCGCCGATTCCGTGATGCAGCGGTTCTTCACGCAGGAATCGCTGGCTGCGAATCCGCCGGATGTTGCGTCGACGCGGCGAACACTTCTGGCGACAAATCCGGTCGGCTACGGTGGCTGCTGTGCGGCGATTCGCGACCTGGACAATGTCCCTTTACTGAAATCGATTCACGCGCCGACGCTCGTAATTTTTGGCCACCGTGACGTCTCGACGCCCTGGACCGCCAACGGCGACATTCTCGCTTCGTCGATTCACGGAGCTCAAGCGATTGGTCTGCCGACGGCGCATCTTTCGAACCTTGAGGCACCGCGATCGTTCTCTGCGGCGCTGTTTGACTTCCTGATTCCGCGCGTCGCTGCCGACGCGCTCGAAACCGGATTCACGCGGCGGAAGCAAGTACTCGGAGATGCGCACGTGGACCGCGCGGTGACAAATACGACTGCTTTCAATCGCGATTTTCAGGAATTGCTGACTCGGTATGCATGGGGAATGATCTGGACGCGCCCGCACGTCGATCAGCGAACCCGGCGGATGATGGCGCTCACGGCGCTTGCCGCTCACCGAGCATGGGAAGAATTTCGCATGCACATTCGCACCGGTCTCGCGCACGAGCTCGAGCCCTGCGACATCAGGGAACTCCTCCTGCAGATATCGATTTATGCCGGCGTGCCTGCCGCCAATACCGGATTCGCCATCGCTGCCGAGGAAGTGCGCGATGCCGGCAAGAAACCCGACTGATTCGTTCGGTCTTCGCTCGCGATCCGCTTCAGAACAGGCTCGAGACTTCGCAGAGCCGGGGCCGCTAGCCTCAGAATTGGCCAGCAGGGGCGCAAGTTCAATTTCCAAACGGCCGTTCTGACCAAGCGGGGGCTGGTCGATCGCCGACCTCCTTTTCGCTTGCCTGGGCGCTGCGATTTCGGATAAGGTCCGCCAGGGGAACGGGGGTAGCGAAATGTTGGCAGTTTCAGTCACCAGGGTGGTGGCATCGTTTCTTCTGTCCTCGCTCCCTTTTTTGACGGCCTTCGCGCAGCAGCGTCCTGAAAATTCCTCCGAGTCGGCGTCAACCAGGCAATCAGTCGCAGCCTTCATCGATGCGTTCAATCGCCACGACGGGCATGGCGTGGCCATGAGCTTTGCAAACGACGCAGAGTTCACAAGCGTGCGTGGCGCCACCGCGCACGGCCGCCAACAAATCGAAGCTTTCTATGCCGGGGTCTTTGCTGGCCGCCTGAAAAACGCGCACCGCACCGCGACGGTAACCAGCGTTCGCATGCTCTCGCCGACTCTCGCGTCGGTCGACGCGACGTGGGAGATCACCGGGTCGACCACCGACGAGGGCGCGTTGATTCCACTGCGGCGCGGCATCCTGACCGTGATTCTTGCCAAGGATACGAACGTTTGGTTGATCCTGGTCTATCACGAACTAGAGTTGACGCCCACGCAGTAGGAATGGGCCCTCCCAGCTCCGGGAGAACCGTTATGACCAAGGCTCGTCTCACCCGGGCGAAACCGTACGGCAAGGGCCGCGACCGCTTGCGTTGTTTGAGGGGGAAGACAATGTCAAACAGGACCAGAACACTCCTAATCGCCGCCACGCTTTTTCTGTGCGGGATCTGTCCGGTCTGGGCACAAAAGAACGCATGGATCGCGCCTTCGGCGAAAGACTTTCCACTGGCAGGCGGTAATCTCGCAAACCAGCGTTATTCGGGCCTCGGTCAAATCACGCCCGCAAATGTTTCGCGACTCGGCGGCGCCTGGATGGTTCATGTCACCGATCAATCCGGCATGGGCAGCATGGAAGCAACGCCCGTCGTGGTGAACGGCGTGATGTACATTCCAACTGGTGCGGGCGGAGTGCTCGCGCTCAATGCCGCAACGGGAAAAGTCGTTTGGAAATATCAAGCGCCGAATGGCGGTACCAATCGCGGCGTCGCGGTGGGCGATGGAAAGGTTTTTTCTTCGGGTGGCGGAAATACTCTTGTCGCGCTTGATCAGGAGACCGGTGACCTGGCGTGGACTGTGAAAGTAGGTGATCGCGGAACAACGGTCGCGCCCGCGGTTTATTACGACGGATCGGTTTACATGGGAGTCTCAGGCGGCGAGGGGGGCGTCCGGGGACATTTCGGAGCGTTTGATGCGAAGACCGGCAAGGAAACCTGGGGCTTCTGGGCTACGCCCTCGGCCGGAGAAAAAGGATCGGAAACGTGGGAGGGCGACTCCTGGAAATACGGTGGCGGACCGTTCTGGACGCAGCCGGCAATCGATCCAGAACTCGGCATGGTTTACATTTCCACCGGAAATGCCTCGCCCGATAACGACGGCACGCAGCGCGGCGGCAACAATCTGTACACGGCGTCAATCGTCGCGCTCGATCTGAAAACCGGCGCCTACAAATGGCATTTCCAGGAAGTGCACCACGATGTGTGGGATTACGACGATGAGGGCGCTCCGGTTCTCGCCGACATCAAATTTGAAGGGCGCACGCGCAAAGTGCTGATTCACGCGGGCAAGACGGGATTCCTCTACATTTACGATCGAACCGACGGCAAGCCGCTCATAGGGATCGAAGAGAAGCCGGTGCCCCAAGAGCCGCGCATGAAGTCAGCAGCCACGCAGCCGTTTCCGATTGGCGATTCGTTCGTGCCGACTTGCCCCGAGGCCGGCAGCTACGCTCCGGGATCAGAGACCAGTTGCATCTTTGGTGCGTACTGGGACAAGCCAATCGTGATGACGCCCGGCACGCAGGGCGGAAATTCGTGGGCGCCCATGACGTTCAACCCAAAGACGGGATTAATCTACGTGCCCGGCTCGATCATCAATTCCTCGTTCACTCTGAGACGCCAGGACTGGGATACGGAGGGAAATCGTTTCCAGTCGCCGCCTGACACCGGAGGCGGCTTCGCGCGACCTGCCGGCGAACCGCGTGCAGGAACGCTGACGGCGATGAATCCTGCGACAAACAAAATTGTCTGGCAGAAGCGCATGAAATTCCCGATCGGTACAGGTAGCGGTCTGCTGAGCACGGCGACCGGCTTGATGTTTCACGGCGAATCGGACGGACGGATTGTGGCCTACGACATAAAGGATGGCAGCGAGCTTTGGTCATTCCAGACCGGCGCCGGCGCCGACGCGCCCGTAATTACTTACGAAATTGGCGGTGAGCAATACGTGGCGATTCTTGCCGGCGGGAACACATTTCAGCTTTCGGCGCACGGCGACAATCTGTGGGCATTCAAGATTGGTGGCGCGCTGCCTGCTGCCGCAACGCCACCGGAACCCCCTCTTACGCAGCCTGCACAGGCCGGCTTCGGCCGGGGACGCGGCCGTGGCGGTCGCGGACCTGGTTCGGGCGCGCCATCAGGCGAGGGAGCGCCAGCCGCACCGCCTCAGCCGTAGGTCGGGAGCGATGTTTGCATGATCGGCGGCATCCCAATTGACATTTAATTGACACTGGTTCGACACACCCGGCGACAAACATCCCTAGCCTATGTGCCGCGGCAAAATCCTCCTCTGCTGCGGCGAAACACTTGGCGTCCCAAACCCATTCGTCCGACGCTCCTTTAAGAGTCGATCCGGCTCCTATTCGAGCGGGTGATTTGAAAACCGCGCTCCTTGGTCCGCGCAGGTTCGGGCTTTGGATATTTGCGGGCGCGCTGGCGTTCAACTGGTCTTGTCTTTTTGTGTTTCCGGCCACGCCGCTGTGGACCGGCGGCGACCAATCGATCTGGCTCGCCGACGGCGAGCGCGTGTTCCGCGGAGAAACGCTCTATCGCGATTTTCTGCAGTTGACCTTCCCGGGCACCGACGTTGTGTATGTTTCCATGTTCCGGCTGTTTGGACTACGCACGTGGGTACCGGACGCCCTGCTTGTCATCGTCGGTGCGACGCTCACGTGGCTTATTTACCTGATTTCGCGGCATGTACTTTCCGCGAAAGCCTCGCTGCTCCCGCCGCTGATTTTTATGACCGTCGTTTTTCATGATCTTTACGACGCCAGCCATCACTGGTTCAGTACCCTGTGGTGCGCCGCGGCTTTGGCTGTCGTGATCGGGCGGCGGACGGCTCGGCGACTGGTTTTCTCTGGGTTTTTCTGCGGCCTGGCTACCGCGTTCACCCAAAGTCATGGAGTAAGCTTTGCGGCGGGACTTGCCGTCTTCCTCGCCATCGAGCAATGGCAAGACCACCAGTCTAACTATTGGAGGAATCTGGTCGCGAAATGCGGGGCGTTGTTCGCGGGCTTTTGCCTGGGAGTGCTGCCGATCACAATTCCGTTCGTCATAAAGGCCGGGTTGAACAATTTCGTCTATTGCACACTCGTATTTGTCGCGCGGTATTTCGGAAAGTCACAAGGCGGATCAGATTGGCGAGGGTACATGACGGGGCTCCCGGCGCGCCTCGATTGGCTGCATCCGTGGCACTTGGCTGGTTTCCTGCTGGTCCACCTGTTGTTGCCGCTTGCCTACATCATTGCTCTCTTGCGTTGTGTCCGTGGTTTGGGCGGCAGCAACGTGGAGACGCTTCGCCGGGTGCTGATGCTTACGATCACCGGGACGTTCCTTTTTCTGAGTGTGGCGAGCGCCCCGGAATGGCAGCGCCTGTACTATGTTTGCTTCCCGGCATTGATTCTCTTTGCTTTGTTCGCTTCTTCTCATCGGGCGATCGTAAATGCACTACTCGCAGCGACCCTCTTTTTGGCGGTTGGTCTGCCGGCCGCTGCGCAACTACATTCGCACGGCCGAGTTTTTCTAAATCTGCCGGGCGGTAGAACCGCCTTTGTTGACGACGCGCATGCGGACCGCTACCGCTGGGTTATGGCGCAGACGCACGCCCAAGACTACTTTTGGGGAGGAATGTATCCCGACTTCTACTTCCTGCTCGACCTGAAGAATCCCACGACATTTCCTTATTTGACAGCGGACGGCTTTACCAGGCCTGAGGCCGTAACTGCCGCGATCCGCGGCCTTGAAGACCAGCATGTTTCGATCATTCTGTGGCAAAGCGGACTGGACCTGCCCGCGGTTCGGTCTGAAGACAGCCTTGGGCCTTTGCGCAGGTACGTCCGAAGCCACTATTGCGTTGCCAAAAGCTTCCCCCAATACGAAGCGTGGGTGCGGATGGACCGTGGGGATGTGCCCTGCATTGCCCTACCGTCTTCCGGGCGGCATCCATCTCCGCATTTTTGAGCCGCAGGAATTAAGCTTCGACTCCAATTTTTAAGAGACGAAAATCGCCGGCTCAGGCATACTTCCCTTTTGCCGCAGGGCGCTTGGGAACCTTCCGGAGAGATTGATGCAAAAATCCGTCGTCGGATCCAAACCATTAAGCAAAAACGACCACTTGCTGCGATGGGTCGAGAAGATCGCCGACCTGACGCAACCCGCTGCCATTCACTGGGTGGATGGGTCGCAGGAGGAAAATGACGAGCTTTGCCGGCAGATGGTCGAGTCGGGCACCTTCATCAGACTCAACCAAAAGCTGTGGCCGAATTGCTTCTACTCGCGATCCGATCCGAACGATGTGGCGCGCGTCGAAGATCGCACGTTTATCTGCTCGCTGTCGAAAGACAGTGCAGGGCCAACCAACAATTGGGAAAACCCGTACGAAATGCGGCGCAGGCTGAAGGGACTTTTCAGCGGAGCCATGCGCGGGCGGACGATGTACGTGTTGCCCTTCAGCATGGGCCCCGTCGGTTCGCCGTTTTCACGCATTGGAGTCCAGCTCACCGACTCGCCTTACGTCGTGGTGAACATGCGCATCATGGCGCGTATCGGCCTGCCTGTATTTCAGGAGATCGACAAGGGCGAAGCGCGCGTTGTGCCTTGCGTTCATTCGATAGG
>DATMLZ010000083.1:0-19028 GCA_035569955.1 Candidatus Acidiferrum sp. | reverse complement strand
CGGGACACCAGGCCGCAGCTTGATCCAGCGCCGCTCTACTACCTGCCTGCCTCGCAATACGGCTACTCGAACGTGTCGGATTACATCGTGCGAACTTCACAGGATCCGGTAGCGCTTGCGCCGGCAATCGAAAAACAGATCTGGTCGGTCGATAAAGATGCGCCGATCCGGGGCATTCGCACCATGGACCAAAGCGTGGCGATCTCGGTCGCCGAACCCAGGTTCGAAACGTCGTTGCTGGTTTCGTTCGGAGTCATGGGATTGTTGCTGTCGATCGTCGGCGTGTATGGCGTGATGTCTTATGCGGTCGTGCAAAGGACGCATGAAATCGGCGTGCGCATGGCGCTCGGGGCGAAGCCGTCGAGCGTGATGCTGCTCGTCGTGTGGGACGGGCTGCGGCTCGCCGCGATCGGAGTTGCTTCCGGGTTAGCCGTTTCCTGGGGACTTACGCGATTTCTTCGCAGCCTGCTTTTTGAAATCGCGCCGACCGATATGCCAACATTTGCGGCAGTTGCGGTTTTGCTGATCGGTGTCGCTTTGGCCGCTTGCTGGATTCCCGCGCGGCGCGCGACGAAAGTCGATCCGATGGTCGCGCTGCGGTACGAATAAAAAGGGCGCCGTCATGGCACGATTGGCTCGCCATGAAGCAGCGCCCTTGCCAACCTTCCGGCTACCGCAAAACTCCCTACGCGTTGTTCAGTTTCTTGCCGTTCCACACTTGAGCCCATGATTTGCGGAAATTGGGCTTCACGTATTTGTTGGCTTCCTCGTTGTTGCTGAAGCGCATCTTGGCGCTGTCCCATTCGAGTTTGCCGTCAAAGCGGGTAGCGATTGTCGCCAGCAAGATCCATTCGGCGAACGGGCCGGCCACGCTGAAGTCCGAGCACGACTTGTCGCCGCCCTTGCAGGCGCGGAGCCAGTCGCGATGATGCTCGGGCGCGCGCGTGAGCATTTCGGGCGGCAGCTTGTAGTCGTTGTTGCGGGATTCGGGCAGGAGTCTTACGTTGTCGGCATAAGTATCCGTGGTGAGATAGCCCTTGTCGCCGACAAACAGCGCGCCGTTATCTTCTCCCGGACGCGGCGCGCCAGGAGCGGTTTGCGGAAGCGGTTTGGTGTCCCGCTCGTCTTCGGGATCGTTGTGCATGAACGAGCCGGGACCCGCGATCAGAGGTTCGTCCGCCGCGATGTCTTTTGGCCGGAAGGCGGGGCCGTTCTGCCCGTCGTACCAATAAAGCGTCAAGGGGGCCATGCCGTGGCGCGCGGGGAATTCAAAGCGCGTCACAGTGCTCTTTGGAAACATCAGCGAATTTCTGCCTTCCTGCTTGACCAGTTCTACGCTGGTGGGGGCGGCGAGCAGGAGGGCCATGTTTGGCGCGCCCAGAATGTGGCAGGCCATGTCTCCGATCGATCCGCAGCCGAAATCGAGGAATCCGCGCCAGTTGAACGGCTGATAAAAGCCGTACTGCGTCTTCTCGGCCTGCTTGTAAGCGTCGCCGCCCGAGGTATACGGGCGAAGCTCAGCGACGCCCAGCCACGTATCCCAATCGAGCGTTGAAGGAACTTTTTCTTCGGCGGGAATTTCGTCGCTGCCCTGCGGCCAAATCGGGCGGTTGGTCCAGGCGTGAACTTCGGTGACGTTGCCGATCTCGCCCGACCAGATGATTTCCGAGGCGATGCGCGTGCCGTCATTCGAATAACCCTGGTTGCCCATTTGTGTGGCGACGCCATAACGGGTGGCGGCTTCGGTGAGCATGCGCGCTTCCCAAGGTGTGTGCGTCAGCGGCTTCTCGCAATAGACATGCTTGCCGCGCTCCATCGCCCACATCGCAGCCGTGGCGTGCATGTGATCGGGAATGGCGATCGTGACCGCGTCGATATTTTTTTCTTCCTTGTCGAACATCTGGCGGAAGTCGGAGTAGCGCGAGGCGTTGGGATATTTTTCAAACGAGCCCGCCGCGCGAACCGAGTCCGGATCGGCAAAGGCGACGATGTTTTCGCTCGAGACGCCTGCAATGTCCGCCGTGGCGCGGCCGCCGGCGCCGATGCAGCCGATGTTCAGTTTCTCGTTGGGCGATTTGTAGCCCAGCATCTTCAGAGAAGGCGAGCTTCCCCATCCCGCGGCTGGAATCGCCCCCGCCAGGAGGGTGCCGAAGAAGAAATGCCGCCTTGAAATCCCGTCTTTTGCCATTTGCTCGCTCCTTTTACACAATATTCATTTCGCGGGAGTGAAAACGCGGATAACTTTGGGCCAGTGCTCGCGTCCAACTCACTGCAATGCGCGCATCATACCACCGGTCGGCAGATTCGTGCACGTACACGCATTGATCGTTGACAGAAGCGCGCAAGGCACATAGCTTTCTATAGAACAGCGATCAAGACCGGGCAATGCGTTCGAGATGAGAGGCTCGGGCCGCGCGCGGTCCTTTGTGAATAATTGATGAATTGGGCGCGGTTGCCGTGAAACGCCTGCAACCGCCTGCGACAACGATGCATCGGCAATGGTAAGACTTGGAGTTTGGGGGACGGATGAAGTCGAGTTTTGGGGCGCGACGGGTCACGGCGGTCGTAGTGTGTCTTCTTCTCCTTTTTTCCACTCAGATTTGGGCGCAAGCAAACACAGTATCGCTGCGGGGCACGGTAACTGACCCCTCGGGCAGCGCCATCGCGGGCGCCATCGTTACCGCGACACCCGCCTCGGGCACTCCGGTGACGGCGACCAGCGACGCGACGGGCGGCTACGAAATCAGAGGGCTTGCGCCTGGCGTCTATGACGTCAAAGTGACCGCGACCGGATTTCAGGATTTCGACAAACCGGACACGACCGTTACGGTGGGCCACGCTGCAAGTCTCGACGTACCTTTACTGATTCAGGTCGAAAAACAGCAGGTCGAGGTGTCCAGCCAGGCCGAGACTCTCGATACAAGCGCCGACAAAAACGCCAGCGCGATCACGATTCAAGGATCGGACTTGAGTGCGATTTCAGACGATCCGGACCAAATGGCGCAGGATCTTCAAGCGCTCGCTGGACCCGCAACCGGTCCGAACGGCGGCGAGATGTATGTGAACGGATTTACCGCCGGTCAGCTTCCCCCAAAATCTTCGATCCGCGAAATTCGCGTGAACCAGAATCCGTTTTCGGCGGAATTTTCATCGGTCGGTTTCGGCCGAATCGAAATTCTCACCAAACCCGGCACGGACAAGCTGCACGGTAACTTCTGGGTGTGGGGCAACGACCAGCCATTCAATTCGTGGAGCCCGTTCGTCCAGAACAAATTGGGCTACTACACGTTCATGACCGAGGAGCAGGTCGGAGGTTCGCTGAACAAGCGGACATCTTTCTCCACCGATTTTTTCCGTCGGAATGTCAACCAATTGAATTTGGGCGCGATTCAGGATCCCCACACGTTTCAAGTCACGCAAGGCGCGCTCGCCGTGCCGAATCCACGTACGCGCACTTCGATCAGCCAAACGATCGACTACCAGGTGAACACGAACAACACGCTCACGTTGCTCTATCAATATTGGGCCAACAATGAAAAGAACGACGGTATCAATCCGTCGAACCTCCCTTCCCAGGGCTACAACAGCTCTCCCTACGAACACCAGTTACAGGCCACCGACACGCAGGTCATAAACGAGAAGATGGTAAACGAAACGCGCTTCCAGTATTTGCGCGACTATTATCAGAACACGCCGGTTTCAACAGCCCTCGCAATCAGCGCTCCGGGATATATCGTTTCGGGCGGCAACTCTTCCGGTCTCACGACGGATACGCAAAACCATTACGAGTTGCAAAATTACACGACGATGGTGAAGGGCAAGCACTCCGCGAAATTCGGCGCACGCCTGCGCTACGCAAACGACACCAACTATTCGTTGAGCAACGCGAACGGCGCTTTCGCTTTTGCCACCAGCCAGGCATACCTGAACGCGGAGCTGGCGATCGCCGCCGGCCAGCCCGTCGCGACGGCCGATTACCCAACCTCATTTGCATTGGGAACTGGCTCGCCGACCGCCCAAGCACATCTTTTCGATGGCGGTTTTTTCGTCCAGGACGATTGGCAACTGCGCCCGAACTTCACGCTGAGTACCGGGTTCCGTCTCGAGACGCAGACGGGGATTCCCGATCACGCGGACCCCGCTCCGCGAATTGCCATCGCTTGGGGCGTCGGCAAGACGAAATCCGGAGCGCCGCGAACTGTGCTGCGCGGCGGATGGGGGATGTTCTACAGCCGCTTCCCGCAATCCAACATTCTGAACACGAATCGATTCAACGGAACGACGCAAGTCACCTTCAGCGTCCCGAATCCAAATTTCTTTCCCAACGTGCCGACGGCGAGCGAGCTCGCCGCGTTTGCCACCCAGCCGAGCGTCGACACGATGGCCTCAAGTTTGCGCGCACCTTACACAATGCAGGCCGCCGCGACTCTCGAGCAGCAATTTGGTCCGGGCACCAAGCTGACGGTGAACTACATCAACGCGCGCGGCGTGCATCAGCTCTATACCGCCAATATCAACACACCGCTGCCCGGCACGTTTAATCCGGCCGATCCGCAAGCTGCCAGCTACCCGTTTGGCTACAACGCCGGATTTATCGACCAATACGCGTCCGGAGGAATCTTCAAGCAGAACCAGCTGGTGGTGGATTTCGATGGCAAAGCCGGAAAATATCTCAGCCTCTGGGGCTACTACGTTCTCAACAACGCAAAGGGCACGACGGGCGGCTTGCTTTCTGACTACTACGATACCGCGCTCGACTACGGCCGCGTCGGATTCGATATCCGCAACCGTGTGTTCGTCGGCGGCTCCTTCAATCTTCCGCACGGATTCCAGATCAGCCCCTACATTCAATATGCATCGGGCCAGCCGTTCAACATCACTTCGGGCACGAATCTCTACGGATCCAGCATCACGGGCCAAAACGCGCGGCCTTCGTTTACAAACCTACGGCCCGATCCGCCGACCAGCGCTGATCCAACCCACATCCAAACTGTTTTCGCGACGCCCTGGGGAAATCTTTTCAACGGCGCGACTGCCGACAATTCCCAGGTGATCCCGATCAACCTCGGCACGGGGCCTTCGCAGTTCAGCACAAACCTTTCAGTGAATAAGACCTTTAAATTTGGTCCGCCGGTAGAGGCGCCATCTGGCGATTCGGACTCGCCCGGAGCCGCGAGCCCCGCGCCGAAGGGCAAGGCGGCGGGCCGGTACAGCCTGCAATTTGGCATCTATGTCCGCAATGTCTTCAACCAGGTGAACTACGGCCAGCCAGTTGGCGTGATTGGTTCATCCCAGTTTCTCCAGCCGACCGGGATTCTCTACGGCAATGCCTTTAACCGGCAGGTCAGTCTGCAGGCGCGTTTCGCCTTCTGACGCGTCTAATCGAATTCGAGTGGTAACGGTCGAGCCCGCTGGTTCCCCCGCTAAATCATTCCGGGTCTTTACGCTTTCAGCATCGGGACATTGCCGAAAACGGTGAAGGCGTTTCGGGCGACGTACACTGGAAATTCCCATGAGTACAACGGTCGAAACCCCCGCGCCGATTTCGCCGGAGTCCTCCGCATCCTTGCCCGCGCCTTCTACGCACTCAAAAGGGCCTTGGATCTATAGCGCCTGGCTCGATCTGGTCGTTGGCTGCGGCGGATGGTCCGCGCCTCTGCTGCTGGTAGCGGCGTTGCTCACCCCCTCGCACGGCCATGCCTGGGCCGTGGCGTTCTACGCGCTGGCGGTCGTCTTCAACTATCCGCATTTCATGGCCACCGAGTACCGCGCTTACCGCACGCCCGAGGACTTCAGGAAATACAGATTTTTCACGCTGCATCTCACCTTGCTTTTAGCGCTCACCGGAATACTCGCCCACGCCTTCCCGCGTCTGGTGCCCTGGATTTTCACGCTTTACATTTGCTGGAGTCCGTGGCACTACACCGGCCAAAATTACGGCCTGCTGCTGATGTTCGTTCGCCGCAGCGGCGCCAAGTTGGACGAGCTCGAACGCCGCTGGCTACGCACCGCATTTATAGCGTCCTACATCATGCTGCTTGCGAGCTTCGAGACCGGCGGGTCGAGCGACCCGCTTTTGCTCTCGCTTGGCTTGCCCGCGAAGTTAACCGTTCCGCTACGCGCGGCCTTGGGGCTTTCGTTTGCGATCTGCGCATGGGCGGCGTTCCGCGGTTTGCCCAAGCGGACCGGCTGGCGCGCGATGATGGCGCCGCTCACGCTGCTCCTCACGCAATTCTTGTGGTTCGTGCTGCCTACGCTGATCGAGCTCTGGTCGCCTTCCCAAATTCCGCAGACACGCTACAGCAGCGGGATTCTCGCCGTGCTCCACTCGGCGCAATACCTTTGGATCACCAGCTACTACCAGCAGCGCGACGCTCGCGCGGCCGGCCAATGCGCCTGGCGCATGAGCGGCTACTGGATCGCGCTGATCGCCGGTGGCATCGCGCTCTTCATTCCGGGTCCGTGGCTGGTGAGCTACATTTTCCGCTTCGACTTCACGACGAGCTTTCTAATTTTCACCGCGCTGGTAAACATCCACCACTTCCTGCTTGATGGTGCCATCTGGAAGCTGCGCGATTCGCGTGTCGCCTCGCGCCTCATCGAGCGCCCTGCCAGCGCCGAAGCCCCGGTGAAATCACCCGAAACGGCGACGAAAGCAAAGAACGCACCGAAGAAGAAAACTCCTGTCGCTACGCCGACACCTTCCTCCGTCAGCCTCCTTACTGGCTGGATGGTTTTTCGCATCGCGATTGTCTCGCTGCTCTTCCTCTGGGGAGGCACAGACCAGATCCGATTCGCTTTGGGAACTGACGAAGGCAACATCAGCGCTCTCTCCCGCGCGGCGAGCATGAATCCTTACGACGGAGCCGTGCAGCAGAGAATTGCCACGGCACAGACCGCGCAAGGCAAGAACGCCGACGCCATCGCTTCGTTGGCTCGCGCGGTCGAGCTCAATCCTTACAACGAAACGGCGCACCAATCGCTTGCCCTCGCGCTGATCCAAACCGGTCGCTACGACGACGCCTATGCCGCTTACCAGAAAATGCTGGCCATCTTCCCGCATGACGCAGGCGCGCTGCTCAATTACGGCACACTTGCCGCACAATTGGGGCACGCCGACCAAGCAGTCGACGCGTGGCAGCGCTCGCTCGGAGCCGATTCCACAGAGATCAACGCGCATCTGTATCTCGCCGCATTTTTCGATCAGAAGCAGGACTATGCGTCTGCCGCGCCGCACTGGTTCGCCTACCTCCAATTGGCCGGCGAGCAAAGGCTAGCTCCGGGAACCAGCCATGCCACCGGTCGGATCGCCGCTGACGATGAGATTTCCGCCCTGCTCCAGCTTTCTGACGACGAAACGCAACTTAACCAGCCGTCCGCCGCGATGACCGGATACCGCTCTGCTGCGACGCTCGCGCAGAAGTCAGGGAATTCCAGGCTCGAAAGCCTCGCTCTTGCCCATCTTGGCGACGCGCAGGAAAAAGCAGGCGACACCAAAGGGGCTGCAGAGTCCTATCAGAAGGGCCTCGACCTCGACGCGAGGAGCGGCGATGCCCCAAGCGTCGCTTCGGACTGGTTCAACTACGCGGAATTCCTCCAGCGCCACGGCAAGCCCGACGATTTGGCCTACGCGTGCATGCTCCAGGCCGAAGGCCTGCTCGAAGATGACAGCAAATCCGCGCCGGAGCTAAGAACGATCCAAGCGGCTCGCCAAGCGCTCGAAACCAAGCTCGGTAAGTCTGCCGAGAAGGCTGAGAAGAATCGGGCTAGCCTGGTTCTGAGCGCCACGAGCCTCGCTCCGCCCTCGTTCTGATCACAAAGGACTTGTCGCAGTTTGGCCGTGAATCGAATCCCCATTATGCACATCCAATATCGCAGTCCGACGCATGAGTGAATTGCTCTTCCTGGTAGTATCCCGGATGAAAACGACCGAGGAAAGTGATAGCTTGGCCTGATCTTGGGGAGTCGTGCGGCAGACGGAGAAGCAGCGATGGCTAAGGCGACTTTTGCGGCTGGCTGTTTTTGGGGTATAGAAGACGTGTTTGCCCAAACCAAAGGCGTGAAGTCGACGACGGTCGGCTACACCGGCGGCACCCAGGCGAATCCCTCTTATAAAGAAGTGTGCGCCGGCAATACCGGACATGCCGAGTCCGTCGAGCTCGAGTTCGATCCGACTGAAGTTTCCTATCGCGAATTGCTCGCGGTCTTTTTCCAGAGTCACGATCCAACGACGCTAAACCGGCAAGGACCCGACTTCGGCAGCCAGTATCGGTCTGCGATTTTCGTTGAGGATGCGGGTCAGGAATCCGAGGCCCGCGAGGCCAAGGCAGCTCTGGAGAAGGCCGGAATCTTCAAGCGGCCTATCGTGACGCAGATTGTCCGGGCGGCGCCCTTTTATCGGGCTGAGGAGTATCACCAGAAGTATTTCGAGAAAAACGGGATGAAGTCGTGCCATGTCCCCTTTGTGGGACGGGCCTAAAGCATCGGCAAGAGGAAATTGTGCATTTCCTCTCGCAACCCCGTGTATTTAATGCAGATATTATCGGTCGATGGTTGCTTTTTCCACAGGGGTCGGCCGCGCGATTCGTTGACGCTGACGTAATCGATGTTGTATGCTTGCAAGGTTTTAGAGGAAACGGGCAGTCTGCGACGAGCATCTAACATAGGTGTCTATAGGCGCAGGCAAAAAAACGGGCGCGGGCACGAAATCATCGAAGGGGATTCCTCTGTCTTTCTGTCTAAATTTCGAAGGATTAAAAACGGCCGTGGTGTGTCATAGCGGTCGCTTTGAGCTTGGGGACTCTTTTGTGCGGGGAGCCTGGACCGAACGGGGGACAACGGCGTGACGCTGGCTCTTGAAGAAAAATACGATCAGGTACGACAGCTCATCGCAATGGGCAAAGAGCGCGGTTACCTGCTCTACGATGAGGTGAACGATATTCTGCCTCCCGAGGTGCATTCCTCGGAGGAAATTGACGATCTGCTCTCCACATTCGAGCGGAACGGTATCGATGTGTATGAGGACCTGGCGAGCGCGAAAGCTGCGCTGGCCGCGGCCGACGGCGATACCGAAGTAAAGGAAGAATCGCCCAGTGAACGCGAAGAGGGCGATCTGGACCTTACGCCGGGAACGCTCGAAAAAACCAACGATCCGGTGCGCATGTATCTGCGCGAGATGGGCACTGTTCCGCTGCTTACGCGCGAAGGCGAAGTTGCGATCGCCAAGCGCATCGAGCGCGGGCAGTTGCTCGTGCTCAAGACGATTACGCGCGCTCCGCTCATCCTGAAGGAACTGATCCAGGTCGGCGAGGATCTTCGCAACGGTTCGCGCTCCATCAAGGAGATCGTCCAGTTTGACGACGAAGAACTGACCGAAGAAAAGATCGAAGCGAAGACCAAAGAGACTCTGAAGCAGATCGACAGGGTCGGCAAGCTCTACATCCAGGCGATGAAGCTTGCCAGCAAGCTCGAGAAGGTTCCGAAGGCCAAGAAGCGTCCTTATTTGCACGCGCGTTACGCCGTGGCCCGGACCCGCGTGGAAATGTCTAGGCTGGTCCGGGACATTGACTTCAACCCGTTTGAAAAGAAGCGCCTGATCGACAAGATTCGCCAGACCGTCGAGCGCGTTCATTTCCTCGAGCGCGATGCCGCGAAGCTCGAGCGGCGCGTCGAAGCTTCCAAGGCCGAAGTCCAGGCTGAGGCCCGCAAGGATTTGCGGGCGCGGCGCCAGGAGCTCGAAGAGATCGAGGTCGCCAGCGAGGTCAGTCCCGCCGAACTGAAGCGCGCGCTTCAGGTGATTCTTCGGGGCGAAGCCGAAGCGGAAGTCGCGAAGAAAGAACTGATCGAAGCGAACCTGCGCCTGGTCGTTTCGATCGCCAAGAAATACACCAACCGCGGTTTACAGTTCCTCGACCTGATTCAGGAAGGCAATATCGGCCTGATGAAGGCCGTCGACAAATTCGAATGGCGGCGCGGTTACAAGTTTTCGACGTACGCGACGTGGTGGATCCGTCAGGCCATCACGCGGGCGATCGCCGATCAGGCGCGCACGATCCGCATTCCCGTGCACATGATCGAGACGATCAACAAGCTCGTGCGCACGCAGCGTCAGCTGGTGCAGGAACTCGGCCGCGAACCTACCTCGGAAGAAATCGCGAAGCGGATGGATATTCCCGTCGCGAAAGTGCGCAAGATTTTGAAGATCGCGCAGGAGCCGATTTCCCTCGAGACTCCGATCGGCGAAGAGGAAGATTCGCACCTTGGCGATTTCATCGAAGACAAGGCCGTCGTTTCGCCTTCCGATGCAGTGATCAACCTGAGCCTGAAGGAACAGACCTCGTCTGTGTTGAAGACGCTCACGCCGCGCGAAGAGAAAGTCATCAAGATGCGCTTCGGTCTGGACGACGGCAGCGAGCACACACTTGAAGAAGTTGGCCAGTCCTTTGCGGTGACGCGCGAACGCATTCGCCAAATCGAGGCGAAGGCGCTGCGCAAGCTGCGGCATCCCTCGCGCTCGCGAAAGTTGCGGGCGTTCCTGGAGGGCTCGGCGAACGACTACTGAGGCCTGCCCAACAAAAAAGTCACGAAAGGTTGCTCGGCAACGGGCAGCCTTTTTTATTTTGCGCGCGCTTTCACTCGCTTGATCGAGGCAGGAATTGGGTAATCACTTCTATTTTGCCGACGATGCTGCGATTGAACTGCGCAAGATCTGCTGCGGGAATCCAGTATTCCTGGTGAACGGCGCTGCCGACGGTTTTGACGTCGAAGCGATCGAGAAAATCGGTGCGAATCTGAAAACGTGTGACAAAACCGGCTCCAATGGCCGGATTTGCGGCGTTCCAGTCTCGGGCGATTTGAATTGCATATTCTTCGTTGAGAACCGGATAAAAGTAGGGCTGCCCTTCGAGCCGCGGCGGGAACTCCCGAAATCCCGAGTTTTCGATGAGCTCAAGTTCCTGCGGTCCAACCGGGCGGAACAACGTCGTTAGGCGCACATCTTCGCTCATCATACTGACGCGCCCTAGGCTCCCAACAGGCTCTGCAATCGGCCGAGGGCCGCGAACCAATGGTCCTTCATCTGTTGACATTCCTTTGAGCTCGCGAGTTTGATGTGGTCGACGGCGACCTGTGTTTTCGCCGGACCCTTGGGATAAAAGTTCACGCTGAGGCGGCTTTTGCCGCCATCCCAGGCGCCGCGCAGGGATTTGTTCTCGGTTTTCGTGCTGATTTCCAGTTTGTCCGCGCCAATCCATTTCCTTCGCAAGCCGTCATCAACCCATGCGCTGTAAAGCTTCGCGATGGGAACGGCCATCGTCCGGCTTCCGGAAGCAGCGTATTCGCCGTCGCACTTCTGATGCATATCGCGGAGGCCGCGCTCCCGCTCGTATTCGACGGCGACCATCTGGCACCACCACGGCCCCACTTTGCATTTCTCGTAAAGATGTTTCGAGATGTCGCTGTGCGCCATTTTCTTGGCGCCGGCTTTATCGAGAATCGCGAACCATTCCTTCCAGGCTTTTCCGGTGGCAGCCTTCACCGACTCGTCGCTTGTCCTTGTGTTCGTGCGAGGTTTCTTGGGAGGCATGGAAACCGACTCCTGTGTTTTGAAATACTACTACGGCTTCGCCGGCACGTTCTCTAGCTGCGGTGAGATTTCCTGTTCGGGCAGGCGGCCCAGTTTTGAAGTGGGACCGAAACCACAAAAACGACAAACCGCGCCGTCGCTTTCGACGGTGAGCGCGGCTCCGCAGTGGCGGCAACGGGTATCACGCATGGGTAGTCTTATATAGGATTCCCAGGCGATAGATCAATCGGGCGGCAAGCGACTAAGGAATCACAACTTCGTGGAAGGTCGAGCACGCGGCGATCTGACGTTTGGGCTTGTCTCGATCGTAGAAGACAGCGACAGGCATATCGGTGAAGAGCTGCTTGGTGTTGTCGTTGCACATGCCCCTGTGTTGCTGGCCGGTGAAATCGGCGAATTCGTATTCGATGCTGGAGTTGCCTTTGTCGGTCCACTGGCGAGTCACGCGGCCCATCACGACTTCGCCGTTTTCGAGCAGATCGCATTCACGCACCTGGCTGCGCCACAGACCGTAGGGAACGAGCAGAAGCAGAGGCGCTATGACAACCAGGATCCAGTCGTCGCGCTGAAACGAGGCGAAGGAATTCGGGGAGGCCAGGATGCTGTACAGATGAACGCACATAGGCACCAGAAATACGCAGCAAGCGAACGCGGCGACCCCCAGGCTGATGCGGCCGCCCTTTGACATGCGAATCCGGCGCGGCACCGGCGCGCGCAAAAGAGCCTGGTCGGCAGCCTTAACGGGAAACGTTGCCGGCGCAGCGGGCGCACTGCAGGGAACGGCACCAAAACCAGCCGACATTCCTGCCGCTTGTGGCGCAACAGCCAGCGCCCGCAATTCGGCAAGCTTGCGCCTTATCGAAAAGTACTGCCAGGGCAGAATCAGTGCGGGAAAGGCAAAAAACAGCATCAGTTGCGGGGAGTTTTTGAATTTCATGCCCCAATAGACGAAGGCTGCCATCCCAACGAACATCAGCACGCCGATGGGGAAAGAATTCATGCTCATCTTCAGCGCGGAGATGGCCGAATCGCGATTCCAGCCGCAACTAGGGCAATAGACCGTGCTTCCCGCACACGCGGGCTTCTTGTGGCAGACCGGGCATTCGGCTGGAATCATATAGATCAATCTAAACCGAAATGCCTGCGGCGGCGGAGTTGTGCGGCTATGATGTTGCCATGCGATCAGCCCGTACCAAGGTACAGGTCAAAAGACCGCAAGGACAGGAGCGCGATTATTCCGACCGGCTGCTGATCGACAAACTCGGCGTCAAACAGGGGCAGCGAATCGCCGTTCTCGGCGTCGAAAGCGCTGAGTTTCTGAAGGATCTTGCCGATCGCGTCCCCCAATACTCGCGCGGCGAACCAGTAGCCGACGCGGATCTGGACTTTTTCTCGGCCGAGTCGCGAAAGGATCTCGCCCAACTGAAATCGCTCGCGCGCTCTGCCGCCAAAAACGGCGCCGTTTGGGTCATCTATCCAAAGGGCCAAGCTCACATCCGGGAAATTGACGTGATCAGCGTCGGCCGGTCTGACCGACAATAAGGTGTGCCGCTTCTCGGACACGCACACGGCGCTGCGATTTGTGATTCCCGTTGCTCGCCGTTGACTTCGCGCGTCACCATCGCGAAAAAATCCGGCCAAACCTTCGCCGCTGCGTGCCGGCGCGGCTATGATGTGGCTATGGCCGCACGTCTCAAAGTGCACGGGCTTTCGGTGAAGCTGCCGACCGCCCACGGTTGGGTCTGCCCCGTCAATGACGTGTCGTTCTCCGTTGGCGAAGCCGAAACGCTCGGCATTGTCGGAGAATCGGGGTCCGGAAAGACGATTCTTTCGCTCACCCTGATGGGACTCGCGCCGCCCGGCGCGCGACTTGCCGGTGAAGTGCTTTGGCGCAGGAGCAACAACGGCGGCGGATCCCGGAATTTGCTCGAGGCCAGCGCCGACCAAATGCGCGCCATGCGCGGTCGCGAGATCGCCATGATCTTTCAGGAGCCGATGACGGCGCTAAACCCCGTGATGCGCGTCGGCAAGCAGATCGCCGAAGCGATTCGCGTTCACGAGCAAAAGCTGTCTTCCTCAGAGACCCAAAGTCGCGTACTGCATGCACTTGGGCGTGCTTCAGTGCCCGAACCGGCCGTTCGTGCGCGTCAATATCCACACCAGCTGTCCGGCGGCTTGCGGCAACGCGTGCTGATCGCGATGGCTCTCGCGTCGAATCCGGCCCTGCTGATCGCCGACGAGCCAACGACCGCGCTTGACGTCACGGTCCAACGGCAGATTCTCGAACTCCTCGCCGTGCTGCGCCGCGAATTGCAACTCTCGATGCTCTTCATCACTCACGACCTGGGCGTAGTCGCCGAGATCGCCGATCGTGTTGCCGTCATGTACGCGGGGCGAATCGTGGAGGAAGGGCCCGTCCTCGAAGTTCTGAAGCATCCGCGTCATCCTTATACCGAGGGGTTGCTTCGCGCCGCGCCTCGGCTCAAACACGAAAGGCCGGCGGCAATTCCCGGTACGGTCCCGGCCCTCGACGCGCTGCCCAAAGGATGCGCTTTTGCCCCGCGCTGTTCGTATGTGCGTGAGGAATGCAATGCGGCCATGCCCGAATTGCGAAGCGCCGGAGAGAATCACCAAGCGCGTTGCGTGCTTGTAGGAGAGAGAAGAAATTGAAGGCGCAAAGCGACAATAAAGACCTGGTTCGCGAGCAATTCACCAAGACCGCCGAGGTCTTTGGCAAATTCGCGGTGGCGACACGAGGCGTCGAAGCGGGCAAGCTCCTCGAGATGGTGCGCGCGGGGAGGGATGATCGGGCAATCGACGTTGCCTGCGGACCGGGATCGCTGGCGCTGCGGTTTGCACTGCAGACCCGGTGGGTTTGCGGCGTCGATCTGACTCCCGCGATTCTGCGCCGCGCGAAGGATTCCGCAGCCGAGGACCGGCTCCCCAACCTCGACTTCACCGTAGGCGATGCGCACCGGCTTCCGTTCGCCGACAATTCGCTTGATATCGCCGTAACCAGCTACGCGCTTCATCACATGCCGGACGCGCCGCGCGTCGTCGGCGACATGGCGCGTGTTGTCCGGCGCGGCGGCCGCGTCGGTATCGCGGATATTTTTGTCGGCGAAGATCCGGCCGGCGCTGATTTGACAAACCGCATCGAACGCACCCGTGACGCCTCGCATACCCGTACCCTGCGGCGCAGCGAGTTTGACCGAATCTTTCGCGAAAGTGGACTTCGCGTCGTTGCCACCGAGATACAGGAAAACGACCGGCAATTCGATCACTGGCTTCACGTTGCGGGATGGCATCCGGGGGAGGCGCCTTACCAGGAAGCACGGCGGCTGATCGAATCGACACTGGAGAATGACGCGGCCGGTTTTCACCCGCGCTATGAGCCGGTCGGGCCGGGAGCCGAACCCGAACTGATGATTACGAACACGACTCTGCTGATCGCCGGGGAGAAATCCTGACGCACCACGCCAAATGAGCGAACGCGAAGCCATTTTCGAGGCGCGCAATCTGCGCAAAACCTACAAGGCCCACGGCGCGACGCACACGGCTGTCGACGGCGTGAGCTTCTCGGTTGAACGCGGCGAAACGCTCGGCATCGTCGGCGAATCCGGTTGCGGCAAAACGACGGTCGCGCGTATGGCTCTCCGGCTGATCGAGCCGGATTCGGGCGAAATCCTTTTCCGCGGCGAAAATTGGCTGCGTGCACGGGGCTCGGAGCTGCGTGCGCTGCGCCGGAAAATTCAGATGGTCTTTCAGGACCCCATGGGTTCGCTCAATCCACGGCATCGCGTCGGCGGCATCGTTTCCGAACCGCTCGCGATTCACGAACCGGACCTGTCGCGGGCGGTGCGCCGCGAGCGTGCGGCCGCAATGCTTGCGGAGGTAGGAATGGCCACCGATGCGCTCGATCGCTACCCCCACGAATTTTCCGGCGGGCAGCGGCAGCGTATCGGCATTGCGCGCGCGTTGATTCTCAAGCCGGAAATATTGGTGGCCGATGAACCGGTCTCCGCGCTGGACGTGTCGGTCGGCGCGCAAATTCTTGAACTGCTCGCGCGGCTTCAGCAGGAGTTTTCGCTCACGCTCATTCTGATCTCTCACAGCATGCCGGTCGTAGCGCAAATGGCCACACGCGTCGCTGTGATGCGCGCCGGCCGAATCGTCGAAACTGGCTCGACCGATCAGGTTCTCGAAAATCCGCAGAACGAATACACGCAAGCGCTGCTCGCCGCCGTGCCCGAGATTCCTGTTTAGCCGCTTAGCGCGCGAATCGTTTCTTCCCGTAGGCGCAATCCTGGAGTAGACTCCGCGGAATAAACTCGACCGGCCGAGCGTACTAGCGGGCAGACCGCGCAATCCCTCAGCCAAGGAGACGAAAATGGCCAGCGCCGCAACGCAAGCTCCGGGGGCCTCAAGCAACTCGATCGCACGCATTGCGGGCGTTCTGTTCAGCCCGAAAGAGACGTTTGCGTCCATCGCTCAGCGGCCCACATGGCTCGCACCGGTTGTCCTGGGCGTCATCGTGGGAGTTGCTCTGATTGCCGTCTTCACCAATCGCGTCGGCTGGGCGACCTACTTGGAGCACCAAAACTCGCAAAACGCCGCCATGGCGCAGCGACTTGAGCAAATGTCGCCCGAACAACGCCAGCAGACTTTGAACCTTCAGGTGAAATTTGCCGAGCCGATCGGGTTCGTGCTTGCGGCGATCGGTCCGTTTCTTTTCACGGCATTGCTCGCGGCCATCATGCTCGGACTCTTCAACCTGGTCTATGGTGCCCAGATCGGATTCAAGACGTCGCTGGGCGTCGTGGCATACGCGTTTGTGCCCCGGCTTATCTATTCGCTTTTGGGGATGTTCATTATTTTCGTGAAGGATCCGTCCCAGGTGGACCTGCAAAACCTGACGGCTTCCAATCCCGGTGCCCTTATGTCCAGCGAAACGACGCGCTGGATGGTGGTGCTCGCCACGCAATTCGATCTTTTTGCGATTTGGGTCATCATCCTGCTGGCAATGGGTTACCACGCCGCAAATCCGAAAAAGGTTTCCTTCGGAGGCGCGCTCGCCGGAATCGTCGGCCTTTGGCTGTTTTGGGTGATCGTCATCACCGGCTTTACGGCTCTCACCACCTGATACACTCCCACCGATGGCATTTCATTTCGAAGTTCTCGCCACCGACCCTAGCGGTGCGCGCCTCGGACGGATCACCACGCCCCACGGCGCAATCGATACGCCGGCGTTCATGCCCGTTGGAACCGCGGCCACGGTAAAGGGCCAAACGCAGCAGGACCTCGAAGCTCTCGACGCGCAAATCATTCTCGGGAATACCTATCATCTCTATCTACGTCCCGGACACGAACTGATTCGCCGGATGGGCGGATTGCACAAGTTCATGTCGTGGTCGCGTCCGATCCTTACCGACTCGGGCGGCTTTCAGGTCTTCAGTCTCAGTGAATTGCGCAAGGTGAATGATGACGGCGTCACGTTCCGTTCGCACCTGGATGGCTCTGAACATTTCCTTTCTCCCGAGAAAGCGCTCGAGATCGAAATCGCACTCGGCTCGGACATCGCGATGGTGCTCGACGAGTGCATCGAAGCCCCCGCTGACCGATCGCGCACCAAAGCGGCGGCCGCGCGAACGCTCGATTGGGCGCGCCGCTCGCGAGATTATTTCGCCAAGCACGGCGAGGCGACCAAGCAGATGCTTTTCGGCATCGTGCAAGGCGGTGCACATGAGGCGTTGCGAATCGAAAGCGCCAATTCGCTGGTCGATCTCGACTTTCCCGGCTACGCGATCGGTGGTCTTGCGGTCGGTGAGCCGCACCCGGTGACTTGCGAAATGACCAAAGCCGTCACGGCACGCCTCCCGGCGGACAAACCGCGGTACCTGATGGGCGTCGGAAAGCCGGAACAGATCGCCGATTACGTCGCCTTGGGCGTGGACATGATGGACTGTGTTCTTCCGACGCGCAGCGCGCGCCACGGCTGTCTCTATACATCGCAAGGCCGCGTACTAATACGAAATTCCCAGTACGCCACCGACCCTCGCCCCATCGATGAGAACTGCCGATGCGCCGTCTGCCAGCGGTATTCGCGTGCATACTTGCGGCACTTGTATTCCACCGGAGAGTTCCTCTCGACCATCCTGAACACCCACCACAACCTGTACTTTTACCTTGACACCATGCGGAAAATTCGGGAGGCTATCGGTTTTGGAAAGCTCGAAACTTTCCGCTCTGACCTCCAGTCACGCCTTCAGCGGGCCGAACGCACGGGTGGACGCGTAAGCGGTTAAAGGTGGGGCGGTAGCACGGTTGGAACGGTGTCGAAAGTCTCGGATCCGCCGGTCCCGGCGGCAAAGGCGAAAGAAAAGTGATCATGGCGCTCGCGACTCCTATTGACGGAATACTCGTCGCTCAAGCGGCTCAGCAGCCGAGCATTGTGACCCTTGCTCTGCCGATGGTGCTGATCCTGGTTGTTTTTTACTTCATCATGTACCGCCCCGCGCAAAACCAGCGCAAGCGCGTCAACGAAATGCTCAACAATTTGAAGGTCGGAGACAAAGTCATCACCAACGGCGGCATCTACGGAACCATTGCCGGCCTTGAAGATGATGCGGTGCAGTTGCGCATCGCTGAGCAGGTGAAGGTGAAGATCGCGCGCAGTGCGATCGGCGGGCTCCAGCCGGAAAAGAAAGAGAGTTAGGCGCTTCGCATGAATACCGCGCTCCAATATAAATTCGGGTTTATCTTCTTCGTGATTCTCCTGTGTCTGGGCGGCATTCTTTGCGTGGACGCCGCTGGGTTCAAGTTCCCCACGTCCGGCAGTCAACTCGAAAAGAACCTTTCGGACCGGATCCATCTCGGCCTCGATTTGAGGGGTGGCAGCCACCTGGTTGTCCAAGTGCAGTTGCAGGACGCTCTCGAACAGCACGCGGCGCAGGCCGTCGACCTGATCAAGGATCAGGCGCGCAACAAGAACGTCAGGATCGGCGACGTCAGCCAGATGCCTGACAATGCCCGCATCGAGGTGCATGACGTTGATGCCAATGCGGTTTCGACGTTCCGCGACATCGTCAGCAATCAGTTGTCAGACTGGACTCTTTCTGATTTGGCCGGCGAATCCAATGGCTTTCTGCTGTCCCTCTCACCAACCGCCCAAGCCACCCTTCGGCAAAACACGATGGATCAGGCGCTTGAAACGATCACGCGCCGCGTCAACGCGCTCGGCCTAAGCGAACCAACGATCGCGTTCACTGGCCGCGCCGAAGACGAGATTTTGATCGAGCTTCCGGGAGAGGGCAATCCAAGTCGCGCCGAAGCGGTTATTTCACGCGGCGGCCAATTGGGGCTCACGCTGCTCGCCGACGATGCTCCCTACGCTTCGCAGGCCGAAGCGCTTGCCGCTCATAACGGCGTGCTTCCTGCCGGGGCG
>DATMLZ010000082.1:0-13183 GCA_035569955.1 Candidatus Acidiferrum sp. | reverse complement strand
GAGCCGGATCCATCCGCCGCCCACGAGATTCGCCACACCGTGCACGACGGCGTTTTCCACCAGCGGCTGCAGCAAGAGCGGGGGCACGAGAAATCCGAGCGAAGCGGGATCAATGTTTTCTTCCATATTGAGCCGCGCGCCGAAGCGTATCTTCTCCACCGCGACGAACGAGTGAATCAGCGAAAGTTCCTCTTCAAGCGGGATCGCCGTTTTCGCGCCCAAGCCGAGCGTTCTGCGCAGAAAGTCGCCCAGCAAAATGCACATTTCTCGCGCCTTGGCCGGATCGGAGCTGGTGAGCGCGCTGATCGAATTCAAGCTGTTGAACAGAAAGTGAGGATTCACCTGGGCTTTGAGCGCCTTCAATTCCGCATCCCGCGCAAGCACCTGCGCCACAATCGCGCGGGCCTCCGCTTCATGCGAGGCGGTCACGGCGATGTAGACGTAATAAGACATCACCGAGAGCAGATAGAGCAGGATCCCGGTTCCGACCAACGGCGCCGCCGCACCTATGAACCGCTTATCGATCCCATGGAACGGACTGGTCTGCGCCAATTCGATCACCAGCACCTTGGCGACGATCGTCCAGATCACCACGGCCACGATCGCGCCCGAAAGATGCGTCGCCACGAGCCGCAAATCGCTCGATTTGTCCAGGGGCGAGGTGCGGCACTGGTAATAAGCAGAAAGGCAGATGAAGGCGTAAATCAGGCACAGGGGCGCCGAAACGACTATCGCCTCGACTCGCGTGAGCCCGCTTGACGCGGCTAGCAGATAGCCGACCAGCGCTGCGATCGGAATCCACGCGATCAGGTACAGCATGAGCCGCCGGATTTGAGCGAGAATCGGATGCATGGCAGATCTTTAGTTTTCGATGGAAACCCCGCCGAATACTGCCGTGCCCCGGATGATGAGCTTCTTCTGCGGCGCCGAGCCGTCCGGCGGACGTTGTCGCGTCTCGTCCATGAACGCACCAAAGATGGCGTTGCCTTCGATCACCACGTGCCACGTTTCCGGAATGCGGATCTCGCCGCCGCCGAAAAACGCGTCCGCATAGATCACGGCTTCGTCGCCTTCAATGTCGGCACGGGAAAGATCGATCTCGAATCCGCCGAGGATGGCCGAAAGGCTGCCGCTCTTGAAATTTCTCGAAGTGATGTGGCGCTCGACGTGGCTGAAAATCACGGAAAAGTTGAATTGCGAGTCATTGGAATTCCAGCCTGCCGCGTAGTTTTGCTGCGGTCCCGATTGCTGGGGACCGCCTTGTTCTGGTCCACTTTGCTGGGAATTGTCCTGTGGTGTCCAACTGTGACGCTGCCAGTGGTAGTCGTGCCAGCTGTGCTTGAGCGCGCGCATCTGCCGCTTGAACTCGCGCCGCTGCGACCTCCAATCCGAGTAGTTCTGCGGTCCGCCTCCCGGATAGGCCGGACCGCCTGTATTCGGATATTGGGGCGGGGGCACGCTGCCGGGTCGATCCTGCGTATTTTGAAATGACGATGCCGTCTCTGCGGGCGGCTGTCCTGAGGCGGGATTCTGCGGCGTCGTCTCGGATGGTCCTGCGAATCCTGCTGGACCGCCTGTAGCGCCCGGCCCCACTGGGCCCATCGGGCCGCCCATTCCGTAAGGTCCGCCGGGGCCTCCCGGGCCCCGGCGAATCCAAGGATGCGGTCCCCCTCGATGGGGAGGGAAAAATCTGGGGCCGAATCCAGTCCTGCAAAGCAGGATCGAAATCCCGATGCCGATAAGAAGCAGCGGCCAGAGGAGCGAAAGCCGAATGTGGAAATAACCAAGATTGTTTAGCAGGAAAAGAATGCCGCCCACGAAAATCAGGCTGCCCCAAACCCGTTTGGTTGGGTTGAATCCGACAAGCAGATCTTCCAGCCCGAAAGCCATGAAAACAACGGGCCAAAAGATGCGGAAAACGTGACTTGCTGACACATAGCCGGCCTGATCAGCGAGCAGAAGTACGCCAAGGCCCAGGATCAGCAGCCCACCCATCAAGCCCCGGTTTGGACGATAGTTAAAGCTCACGGATCGCTCCTGTCCGCGACTCGCTCTTGGCTACTGCCGGCCGCGGTCCGCGCGCGAAGAGAATCGCGGCGCCGGTAACAACCAATAACAGAGGCCAGAACTGCAGGTCCTGATGCCACGGTGCGGCTGAAAGCCAAACGTTGATCATATTCCAGGCTTCGCCAAAGAGCGTCGCAAAGAACCACGAATTTTCGGAGATGAAACGCGAGCAGAGCATTTCAAACCATTGGAGCGCAATTCCAAGGACGATCAAAAGCCCGGCGCCGAGCACCACGGCGGTCCCTTTTTCTGAGCTGCCGGTCGAATTCCGCCCTGAGTTTGTCATGTTCGCTTCTCCCGCTTTCTTGTGTAGCTCGTTCATGGCGAAAGAATAGAGCGGCTTTGAGAGCGGGTCGCGCCGTTTTCGGCGAGCGGCGGTTGGGTACCGGCGAATGGCGGTTTCAAGCGGAGAACCGGCCGAGAGAGAAAAAGGAGGGCCTGGAACGCGAGAGGAGACTTACCCCTTAAAATAAAGAAAATAGAAAGGTTAAGATCCTAGAGCCATCCCGATCCAAAATGCACAGAGCACGAGGCCCCCAATCAGAAGCATCCACGGCAAAGAGCGCTTGCGGGCCATCAGGAAAACCACAGCGACCGCAAAAACGACAAGTCCAACCTGCGGCCAAAAGACGCGCGATTCAAACGCACTGCCCCATTCCGAGCCCGGGTCCTGCAACCAAGCGGACGCGAAAGCGCTGGCTGCAGCCAGCGACACCGCAAGCACTCCACCGAGCGCCACACCCTTTGCCCAGTCCGGCAGTACCCAGTCCCGGCTGCTCTTCCTCCAATCGTGCCACGTCTGCCCCACCACGACGCTGACGATCAGCAAGACAACAAGAGCCAATAGCCCCTCCCAAGATGCCCGATTCGCAGGGTAGTTCTATTACCAACCTCAACAGAATCAGCGCCCTGCAAAAACAATTCGGCACTAAAGTGTGGCAATCCCTCCTCCAAAGCCTGTTTCGATGCCGATTGCGCCGCGTTTGTATCCTGCGCGCTGACAGCAACATACAAACGGCGATTCTGTCGCTCGATATCCGGCGAGCGATCCCGATGTGCCGACGACCAAATTCGTTGACAGAGTTGCGCAATTAGTTGCACAACGATTGCTGGAGCGAAAAGTGGGCGATCAAGAATCTTGCGATTTTTTCGAGCGCGTACTGGAACCTGCACGCGGCCTCAAAAAGCTGCCTAACCAAGCATTGCGATTTTCACAACGTCGCTAATCGCTGCGAAAGGACAACGCCCGGGGTTCTGCTAGGATGCGTTCATGCGCATGCCTTGGGTCATCGCACACCGGGGAGCATCCGGCCACGCGCCGGAGAACACCTTTGCCGCGTTCCGGCGTGCCATCGAATTGGGTGCCCAATTCATCGAAACCGACCTGCACCTCACACGCGATGCCAAGTTTGTGGCCATTCACGATTCGACGCTCGAGCGCACTTCGAACGGTCGTGGCGCGGTTCATGATCAGACGCTGGCTGAACTGCGCAAGTTGGACGTGGGGCAGTGGTACGACCGCGAGTTTGCCGGCGAGCGGATTCCTACGCTCGAAGATATTCTGGAGTTCTCGCGTGAGAACGACGTGGTGTTTTATCTCGAGATCAAATACGACGTGGCGTGGGGCATGCACCATACGCTGGTTGCGGCGATTCGAGCCGCTCAGAACGCGGCGCGAACCATCGTGATTTCCTTTGATCCTTCGACACTTTCTGCCATCCGCGCCGTCGATCCCTCCATCATGGTTGGGCTGCTGGCGGACGAAACCGGCGAACCTGGCGGACCGGAGATTGTACTTTCAGCAGTGCGCTCCGGCGCGCGGCAGATCTGTCTTCATTCATCCCTGGCCACGGCAGAAACCGTAGCCCGTGCGCACGCGGCCGACCTTCAAGTAGTCGGCTGGACGATCAACGATGCCGAGACTATGCGACACATGATCCGGACCGGCGTCGACGGAATCATGACCGACATTCCCGATCGTTTGCGCGCCCTTCTTGAACCGGATCCCTTCGAAATGCGCACGACGTAAGAACCCCCGCTCTGCGGAGATCGCGGCACGAGCACGTGGGCACGTCCGCCAATTTGTTCTAACCGACGCGCAATTGGCGCCATAAGGCGGCGAATTGTTCCAATAAAAGCTGCTCCGCGCGCGCATCTCCGGCGAGCCCAACATTCGCAATCGCCTCGCGGACGGTCTCATCGGGCGCAAGCGCGAGCAGATTGTTGCGAAGCGTTTTCCTCTTTTGTGCGAAACACGCCTGAACGAATTTCAGAAAGCCAGACTCGTCCTCGATCGAAAGGGAAGAGCGTCCACCGGGCAAAGACATGGCGACCAGCGCCGAATCGACCTTCGGAGGAGGACGAAACGCACCAGGGGGGATTTTCAGCGCGATTTCCGGACGCGTGTAGAACTGGCAGGCCACCGAAAGGTAGGCGTAATCCCGCGAGCCGGGCTTGGCCGCAATTCTTTCCGCGACTTCGCGCTGGATCACGACGTAGACCGATGCAATGCGGTCGGCCCATTGAAATAGATGATGCAGAATCGGCGAAGTGATGTAGTAGGGCAGGTTGCCGTACACGCGGAACGTCGCTCCGTTGGCGAGTGAGGCGAGATTGAGCGAAAGAACGTCGCCTTCGGCAACTTCGACGTTCGGCCATTCAGCGGGATTCGCTGCGATCTGCTGGCGCAAAGTTTCGGCGAGTTTTGGATCGGCTTCGACCGCGATCAATCGGCGCGTGCCCTTTGCCAAATGGCGTGTCATTTCGCCGTGACCCGGGCCGATTTCAATCCAGGTGTCTTCCGGCGCGTGTGGCAGTTTTTCGAAAATGCGATTCTGCCAGGCGGGCCCGCTCATGAAGTGCTGGCCCAGTTTTTGTCGCGCCATAGAGTCGCCGAGTGTAGCACGCTCAATTGTTGCGCGAAGCGGCAGGCCAGAATTGCGAACCCGCGCCCAATTCGCGATAGAATTTTCAATCATGGATGAAATAAATCTTTACGCAATGATTGGCGAAGATGGTTTCGCTCGCCTTGTCGGTGCGTTTTACCGCCAGGTTCCGCAGGACGATATTCTGGGCCCGATGTATCCGGAAGACGACCTTCACGGCGCCGAAGAGCGGCTGCGCGACTTTCTGATCGGTCGCTTTGGAGGCCCGCAGCGCTACATCGAACGCCGAGGCCATCCGCGTTTGCGCATGCGGCACGCGCCATTTCCAATCGACCAGTCAGCCCGGGACCGCTGGATCCACCTGATGAACAATGCCTTCGCGGAAGCCGCTTTGCCCGCTGAAGCCGAACAGGTCCTGCGCGACTTCCTCGGCAACACAGCGACGTTCATGATCAATCGTTCGTGATCATCGGGCGCGCCTGATTGGGGACGATTAATGCTGCCCAACGTGATATAAGCATCCGGCGCGTTCGCCTTCGCGCCACCAGGGATAACGAAATGAAGATCGGCGCGAGTTCCTATATTTGGGCTGAAACATTTGGCGTTGAGCATGCCGGTATTTTGCCGCGACTGAAAGAAGCCGGCCTCGACGGCATCGAAATCGGCATCCTCGCGCCGCGCACGTTTCCGGCCGCGGCGATTCGCAAAGAACTTGCGAAGGCTGGCCTCGAAAGCACCGCGTGCAGCGTGATCCCGCATGGCATGAGCCTTATCTCCGGAGACGCCGACGCGCGTCGCAAAGCGCGTTCGCATGTGGAAGACTGCTTGAAAGCGACGGGCGATATGGGCGGCACAGTGCTGTGCGGTCCGCTCTATTCTCCAGTGGGATATTTCACCGGCAGGCGGCGTACGGCGGACGAATGGAAGCGCGGTGTGGAAAGCTGGCAGCAGATTGTTGAGGCAACGGCCGGCGGCGGTGTGGCAGTGGCGATTGAGCCGCTCAACCGCTTCGAGACCTATTTCCTCAACACGGACGCTGATGGCTCGAAGTTCTGCGACGAAGTCGGCCACTCCAATGTAGGGCTCCTGGTTGACACGTTTCATGCCAATATCGAAGAGAAGTCGATTGGTCCGGCGCTGCGCCAAGCGAGCAGGCATTTGAAGCATGTTCACACCTGCGAAAATGACCGCGGCACCCCAGGCACGGGCAACGTGAACTGGTCGGAATTTTTTTCGACGATCGAAGCGATACGCTACGACGGCTGGTTCGTGATCGAAAGCTTCGGCTTCAGCCTTGGCGGCATCTCCGCGGCGGCTTCGATCTGGCGCGACATCGAACGCGATCCAGAAGATATCGCGTTCAATGGTGTCAAATATTTGCGAAAAATGACCTCCCGCGTGAGATGACCTGACGGCGATTCGCGCATTGTCGAAACATACCGCAACATCCCCGGCTGCGCCCGTCTGCGAAAGACGATATTCTTGACGAGCAGAGGCGCGATTGATACTTTCTGCGCCTTGAACCGGGAACCGATGAAAATTCTGTTTGTGGCCTCCGAAGGCCTGCCTTATTCAAAGACGGGCGGCCTCGCTGACGTGATCGAAGGTTTGCCCCGCGCCCTGCGCGAGATGGGTCACGAAATTGCCGTTTTGCTGCCGCGCTATCGCGGCAATAAGGCCTCGTCGGTGCTTGTATCAAGCGTCACCATCGCCCTTTCGAACCAGCTGCGTTTTCCGGCGTTCGTCGAAGGGAAGGGCGTTGATGGCGTCCGCTACTTCTTCGTGGATGATCCGGAATATTTCGAGCGCGCGCAGCTTTACGGCGACCGCAACGGCGACTACCCGGACAACGCCGAGCGCTTCGCTGAGTTTTCGCGCGCGGCGATCGAGTTCGTCAAGCGCGTCTGGCTGCCGGACGTAATTCATTGCCACGATTGGCAGGCCGCTCTTGTGCCGGTACTGCTGCGCACGCAGCATGCGAACGATCCTGCGGTGCGTTCGCTGCCCTCGGTGCTGACGATTCACAATCTCGCGTATCAGGGTGTGTTTCCGCGGACGGCGCTCGATAGCATCGGGCTGCCGCCGCAGCTTTTCACCATGGACACGCTCGAGTTCTACGGTCGCGTCAACTACCTCAAGGGCGGGCTGATCTACGCCGACTATCTGACGACAGTGAGCCGCCGCTATGCGCGCGAAATTCAGACGCCCGAATACGGAGCCGGCCTCGAAGGCGTGATCCGCAATCGCGGTGAGCGCCTGGTTGGTATTTTGAACGGCGTTGATTACGCGATCTGGAGTCCGGAGGCTGATTCGCTCATCGCCCAGAATTATTCCGTCCATAACATGGCCGGCAAGAAAATGTGCAAAAAGGACATTCTTGCGCTTTTCAAGCTGCCCGATGAATCTCTCGAACGGCCGCTGCTCGGCATCATTTCGCGTTTCGTCGATCAAAAGGGTTTCGACCTGATCGCCGAAATCGCGGAACGGCTGGTCCGCGAAAACGTTTCGATCATCGCCCTCGGCACGGGGCAGCCGGTTTACGAGAAAATGCTCAAGGCGTTTGCGGAAAAGCACCAGGACAAAGTCGCTGTCAAAGTTGGCTTCGACAACGCGCTGGCTCACAAAATCGAAGCCGGCGCCGATATTTTCCTGATGCCATCGCGCTTTGAGCCTTGCGGGCTGAACCAGATTTACAGCCTGCGCTACGGCACGGTTCCCGTCGTCCGCGCGACCGGGGGCCTCGACGACACCGTCCAGAATTACGATGGAGAAACCGCGCAGGGCACCGGCTTCAAGTTTGAGGAGTATTCGGGCGCGCATCTCCTGGACGCGATCCGCAGGGCCCTGGCCACTTTTCGCGATCCAAAGATCTGGCAGATCATCCAGTCGAACGGAATGGCCAAGGATTTCTCCTGGAAGACATCGGCTGCCTCGTATGTCACTCTTTATGAGGCAGCTAAGCGTTCACGAATCCCGCGAGTACCGGGAACATCTAATAGACGTTAGCGCCCGGACCGGATACAATTCTGAGGCGCTTTCGCAGTCAAAAGGATACTTACAACCATGTCAGACAACATTCCAGCCGTAAGCGATGCGAGCTTCCAAGCGGACGTGATCGAGGCGAGCAAATCGCAGCCCGTGATCGTCGATTTTTGGGCCGATTGGTGCCGACCGTGCCATATGCTCACGCCGACGGTCGAGGAAATCGCGAAGGAACACGCCGGCAAAGTGAAGGTTGTGAAACTCAACGTCGACGAGAACATGAACACACCCGGCAAGTACAACGTGCGCGGCATCCCCACGCTGCTTTTCTTCAAGGGCGGCCAGGTCGCAGACCAAGTGGTCGGCGCGGTACCCAAGGAGCAGATCGTCAAGGTCATCGAGAAGCACGCTTCCGCCTAAACTTGATTTCTTCCGAGAGCGCCGATCGAGAGATGGGCGCTCTTGTTGTGTTTGCGGACCTTCGAGCGGCACTTGTGTTAGTTTGATCGCATGGCCAAGGCCAAAATTTGCGGCGCGTGCGGCGAAGGTTTTGAGTGCGGAGCACCGTCGCGCGCCTGCTGGTGCGAATCGGTCAAAGCGAGCGCCGAAACGCTGGCCTCCTTGCGCGAACGGTTTGGTGACTGCCTTTGTCCTCGGTGTCTCGAGAAGTTCGCTTCATCGAATGTTCCGATTTCCCGTATATGAATCCTGCCGCATCTGACGCCACACGCTGCCATTGGGCCAAGTCGCCGGCCATGATCGAATATCACGACAGCGAATGGGGCGTACCGGTTCACGAAGATCGCACACTTTTTGAATTCCTCATCCTCGAGGGCGCGCAGGCCGGCCTCAGCTGGGAAACCATTCTCAACAAACGCGAAAATTATCGACGTGCGTTCGATCGCTTCGATGCGCGTAAGATCGCGCGCTACGACGCTCGCAAGACACGCTCTCTCATGAAAGACGCCGGCATTGTTCGCAACCGCTTGAAAATTTCGGCAACGATCTCCAATGCGAAAGCCTTCCTCGCCGTGCAGAAGGAATTCGGCAGCTTCGACAAGTACATCTGGCAATTCGTCGGCGGCAAGCCGAAGGTCAACACAACTGGAGAAGTTCCCGCCAGCACGCCCGAATCAGACGCAATGAGCAAGGACCTCAAGAAACGCGGGTTCCGTTTTGTCGGGTCAACAATCTGCTACGCCTTCATGCAAGCCACCGGCATGGTTGATGACCACGCTGCTGATTGCCACCGGCGCACGCGACAATGATTTCGCGCCGTCTTATCCAATCTTGAGTTCCAGCCGCGGTTTCCCAAGCAGATCGCCATTGCCGATGATGAAGCTCGAATAGTGGATCCCCTCCAAACCCACTGCGAGGACGAGATTGTTCGCGTCTGCAGGTACGTTGAAGGTGAGCACGGTGTCGACCGACTGGCCGGGATTGAGTTCGACTTCGAATGGCGGCAGGGATGAGTCGCTGAGCGGCGAGAAACGACGATTGCGGTCATCGATTAGGTCCATCCAGGCTTCCTGCGCGCTCCGCGTTCCCTTGTTCGCTCGGCTGAAAACCCGAAGCGCAACTTGGTAGGTAAAGCCTGTTTCGGCGCGCGTCTTGCTCACGCCATCGATGCTCATGCACCAATCGTCTCCGCAATAGGGCGTTCCGGGTTTTAGTGCAGCGGCCTTGGTCGGCAACATCGCTACGAGGCCGAGCACCGTCACGTACACAGCCGCGCCGACGGACCAGCCTCGGAAAATTCGGCCGGCCAGCTGAGGGTGCTTGTTGAGGCGGAACCCAACTGTGGCCGTTAGCGCCATGATTGAAATCAACGTGGCGAGGAACAGCACGATCGACATCGAAGCGCGTCTCCCAAGAGGCTTACGAACTTGGAGTGCCGGAATTATCCCAGAACATGCGTATCACGCGCTCGCACTCCTCCAGCAGATCTTGTGCCGCGGCATCAAACGCATTCGGCTGCCCGCTCCCCACATCAATCGTCCCGACGACGTCGCGTCCGTCGCGATCGAAAATGGGCACAATGATTTCCGAGCGAGTGCTTCCAAACGCCGTCAAATAGCGTGGATCGCTCGCGACATCGGCCACATTAACCGCCCGCCGCTCCGCACTCGCTGAGCCGATCAGGCCTTTCGTCATGAGAAACGTCGGATACTCTGGCGTGCCCGTACCGCTCCACACAAGATCCCGCACCATCCCTGCAGCGCGATCGACTTCGTAGACTCCGACCCAGCGGTGTGCGCCGTGCGTAGGAGTGAGTTCAGCGATTTGTCGCAACCTAGCCAGCCGGTCCCTTGTGCCGGAAACAATTCTCTCTAGCGGAGCCAGCAATGTTCGGCGCTCTTGGTTCACGAGGTTGAGTATAGCGTCAGGCAGGTTCCTAGTTCTTGCTGATCGATTGGAAGCTGATTCTGGCGCCGTGCATAGGGCAGGCGGATGCAGGGACATCTTTCAGCGAGAGAACGCAAACGCCGCCACCGCAATTCGATAATCCGAAGGGTCGCGAAGCTTTTGAGATTATGCGCCGGATGAGACAGGAATTCCTCGCCAAGCTAAGCGAGCTATAGACTGACGTTCGCAAGGACTTCGAAACCGTTACCCCTTGGTCGCCTCTTTTACGATTCGAGAGGCGATTTGGTTCATATCTTCGCGCTTTGGCTTCTGTTTCTTGGGCTTCTTTTTCTCAGCCCTTCTAGCGTCCTTGTTTCCCATGGTCACAGCTTGCCATAGGTCCGCGCCGGTCGCCAGGGCCTGTGGATTTCAAACTGCACCAGGGTTCGGGTGACGCTTCGCTTGCTCGGAATCAATCGACGGCGTAAAATAATTGTTTGGTATTACGGCAGTTGCCCTCCTTTGAACTTTTCAGGATTTGAGACGGAGCGGGCCAAGTGCGGCCCAACGGAGCACGGCAGGTGACGGAAAAAGCTCGGACAAAAGCAGTCGCGATCGTCGGCGCGCAGTGGGGCGACGAAGGGAAGGGCAAAGTCGTCGATTTTCTCGCGTCTACATTTGACTACACGGCCCGCTATGCGGGAGGCCACAATGCCGGCCACACCGTAATTTTCAACGGCCGCAAATACGTTCTCCAACTGATTCCCAGCGGAATTCTGCGCCCCGAAAAGAAAGCTGTCATCGGACCGGGCACCGTGGTCGATCTTTCTGCGCTGGTCGGCGAGCTCGACAGTCTGAAGAAGAGCAATATCGAAGTGCGCGGCCGCCTTTTCCTCAGCAATCGTGCGCACGTGATTCTTCCATACCATCGCGAAATGGACCGTGCCGCAGAGAAGGCGCGCGGGCAGGCCGCGATCGGCACCACCTCGCGCGGCATCGGCCCTGCTTATGAAGACAAAGCTGCGCGGCGCGGAATTCGCGTCTGCGATTTGCTCGATGCCGAGCGTTTTCGCGAAAAACTCGAGCGGGTAATTGCGGAGAAAGACATCATCAGCGCCGCCTCTTACGGCCACAAGCTGGAAACGGCCGGACTTTTCGATCACGCAATGGAAACAGCCGCGCACATTCGCGGGCTGATCACCGATACGACGATTCTGCTGAACAACGCGCTCGATGCCGGCGAAACCGTGCTCTTCGAAGGCGCGCAGGGCACGATGCTCGATATCGATCACGGCACCTATCCCTACGTCACTTCGTCCAATGCGATCTCGGGTGGCGCGACCGCGGGCCTTGGAGTAGCGCCCACGCGCATCACCGGTGTCGTTGGCGTGACCAAGGCTTACACGACGCGAGTCGGCAGCGGGCCGTTCCCGACGGAAATGCACGATGGCGACGCCGAAGCCGTTCGCGCGCGCGGCAACGAATTCGGCGCCGTCACCGGACGCCCGCGACGCTGCGGCTGGCTGGACCTGCCCGTGCTGCGCTATGCGAAGATGCTCAACGGAATCGATTCACTCGTTGTGACCAAACTCGACGTTTTCGACGCGCAGGCTGAAATTAAAATTTGCACGGGCTACAAATACAGGGGCTCGCCGCTCAACGAAATGCCCGCCGAGATCGAAGTGCTTTCGCAGATCGAACCGGTCTATCAGACGCTCAAAGGCTGGCAGCAATCCACGCCCGAGGCGCGCGAAGTGAAAGATCTGCCTGTCGCCGCGCGCGATTACCTAAATTTCATTTCAGATGCGCTGCAAGTCGAAATCGGCATGATATCGACCGGCCCCGAGCGCGACGCGACCATCGTGCCCCGCGGCACCAAGCTCGCCTCCTGGCTCTAGTTCTTACGAGCAGACCTGCCGCTTGGCCCCGACTCGGTGCGGCATCGCGCAAATCTTGGTACCATCTTCGTCCTAAATGTCGTCATCCTCGTTCCGCCGTGGCGGACGAAGTATGGTTTTCCGTCGCACGCTTTCGGTGCGATAAATCTCTCTTCGTCTTTCCGAGCGAGGAACCCTATGTTCGAGCGAGACGTTTCATAGACCGTGCCAACACTCTCTGTCGAAGCCGCGCGCGCCAAAGTTCTGGAAGTCCTAAGCGAACGTGCGCGCCCGCACGACTCTGAAACGGTTGACTTCTCAAAAGACCCCGCCATTGCGCTCGGCCGAGTGCTTGCCGAAAACGTCGTGGCCGATCGCAACTACCCGCCGTTTGACCGTTCGATTCGCGACGGCTTTGCGGTGCGCACCAGCGACGCGGCCCAGCCCGGTGCACGTCTGCGCATCATCGGCGAGAGCCGTGCGGGCATCGCCTTCGATGGCGTCGTGAACTCGGGCGAATGCGTTCGCATTTTTACGGGGGCGCCGATTCCGCGCGGGGCGAACGCCGTCGTGATGCAGGAATTCGCGAAAATAGAGGACGGCTACGCGGTGCTCGAACAGGCCGCGCTGCCGAGCCAGAACTACGTCATGGCCGGCGCCGAATCGCGCGTCGGCGAATGCGTGATCGCTCGCGGCACGCGTCTTGGATTCGCCGAGCTCGCCATGGCAGCGCAAGTCGGCCACACACATGTGGAGGTGAGCCGCCGGCCTCGAGTCGCGATTCTCACCACGGGCGACGAAATCGTCGGCGTCACCGAAAAGCCCGGCGCATTTCAAATTCGCAACAGCAACGCCACGTCGCTCGCCGCGCTGGTCTGGATGGCCGGCGGCCAGGCGGTGATTCTCGAAAACGCGCCCGACGATCTCGCGAAGCTGCGCGAACACATTGAACGCGCGCTCGCGGCCGATATTCTCGTCCTCAGCGGCGGAGTCTCGGTCGGGCAGTACGATTTCGTCGAAGAAGTC